>NZ_SFBV01000191.1:0-30944 GCF_007095585.1 Microcystis sp. M_OC_Ca_00000000_C217Col | reverse complement strand
GTGTGATAATTTTTGCTTATGGAATCGTGAAATGCTTATCAGGCAAGACTTTTAGTGCTATTTGGCGGAATAAACTATCAGTATAGACCTCGTTTCCACACAGAAACCAGAAGAGCCCATATGCTACAAGCAATTATCGGCGAAATGTTTTATAAACATTTTACTAAAGGGATTCCTGATAATAGTCAAATTGAACAAACTCGTCAAGAATTTACCCACTATCATTATCGTCCTCAACTGAATCCTTGGGTAAAAGAAGAAGTGAAAAGATCGCCCGAAAAAATACCTATTATTGTCTAAACTTGGGTCAATCACTTAGGGTAAAAGATAAAATCAAAAATCACAAGATAGCATCTTTTACCTTTAACCCTCCGCAATTGCTGTCTATTACTTACGGATCTCTCAACTATGAAACCTATTGCAATTATTGGGATTGGCTGTCGTTTTCCTCAAGCCAATAATCCTCATGAATTCTGGCAATTATTATCAAATGGAATTGACGGAATCACCGAAATTCCTAAGGAGCGCTGGAATATTAATGAATATTATGATGAGAATCCTGAAACACAGGGGAAAATGAATTCTCGTCATGGGGGATTTTTATCGCAAGTTGATGGGTTTGATCCTAATTTTTTCGGAATTTCTCCTAGAGAAGCCTTATTAATGGACCCTCAGCAACGCTTACTCTTAGAAGTAGCTTGGGAAACCATTGAAGATGCAGGAATAACACGGGAACAATTAGCAGGATCGAAAACAGGTGTATTTGTGGGAATTGCCACAAACGATTATAGTCGCATTCATGCAGGATATAGCCACCATCCCCAAGGCTATGATTTAACAGGAAACTGCACAAATATCGCAGCCGGTCGTCTTTCCTATCTTTTTAACTTAAAAGGTCCTAGTTTAGCGGTAGATACGGCTTGTTCTTCCTCTTTGGTCGCAGTGCATCTCGCTTGTCAAAGTTTATGGAATGATGAGTCTTCAATGGCGATCGCATCAGGGGTTAACCTGATTTTATCTCCTATTGGTCATATTGCGTTAAGCAAATTGAAAGCCTTGTCTCCTGATGGACGTTGCAAAACCTTTGATGAAAGCGCCAATGGATATGTGCGAAGTGAGGGAGTCGGTTGTATTATTCTCAAACCGTTGGCTCAAGCGATCGCAGACAATGATTCCATTTATGCGTTAATTAGAGGAACTGCTATTAATCATGATGGACGCAGCAAGGGGTTAACGGTTCCTTATGGACCGGCACAAGAAAGCTTGATTCGATCAGCCTTGAAAAATGCCGAAATTGAGCCAAAAGAGCTTAATTATGTGGAATTACACGGGACGGGAACATCTTTAGGCGATCCCATCGAAGCGATGGCCTTGGGATCTGTGTTAGAAGAAGGACGAGACAAGGATAATCCTTGTTTGGTGGGATCGGTAAAAAGTAATATAGGACATCTCGAAGCAGCAGCAGGAATTGCCAGTGTGATTAAGATGGCACTTTCCCTGAAAAACAAGCAAATTCCGCCCAGTCTGCATTTTAACAAGCCGAATCCTTATATTCCCTTTGATAAGTTACCCCTTAAGCTTCAATCATCTTTAATTACCTGGCCAGAACAAGAAACAACCGCCAAGGTGGGAATTAGTTCTTTTGGATTTTCGGGAACAAACGCTCATCTTATCTTGGAAGAAGCTAATTTATCTCACCAAGAACCGATTTCCTTAACTTTCCCTCATTTACTTCCTTTATCTGCCCATAGTCAAGAAGCGGTCAAAGATTTAGCTCAAAATTATGAAGATTTCCTGAAAGATCAAGCTTTAACCGCTGAATTTGTCCAGAATCTTTGTTATAGTGCTGGTTTAAGACGGACTCATCATGCTCATCGTCAGGCAGTTGTGGTTCATTCTCCTAAAGAATTATTGAAGGGTTTAAAAGAGTTAGAAACGATTGATTTATCGACTCAATCTAAGCCTTCAAAACGTAAAACAAACATTGCTTTTGTCTTTTCTGGCCAAGGACCTCAATGGTGGGCAATGGGACGAGAATTATTAGCAACAGAACCCGTTTTTAGCTCTGTTATTAAACAATGTGATACTTTGATTCAAAAGTATGCTAACTGGTCATTATTAGCGGAATTTAATGCGTCTGAAGCTCAATCTCGTTTACAAGAAACAGAAGTTTCTCAACCTGCTTTATTTGCTTTACAAGTTGGATTAGCTAAATTATGGCAATCTTGGGGGATTAATCCCAAATCTGTGGTTGGTCACAGCTTGGGAGAAGTTGCAGCCGCGCATTTTGCGGGAATTCTAACTCTTGAGGAAGCCATTCATTTGATTTGTCAGCGCGGACAATTGATGCAGCAAGCAACAGGAAATGGAAAAATGCTTGCGATTGAATTACCTGTTAATGAGGTAGAAAATTTAATAGCTGCTTGGGAAAATAAATTAGAAATTGCTGCCATTAATAGTCCCTATTCAACGGTTGTATCTGGGGAGTCTCAATTGATCGATCAATTAATGGCTGAATTGTCCCAAAACCGTCCCGATATTCTCTCCAAAGAACTACCTGTTAATTATGCTTTTCATAGTCAACAAATGACGAGTTTTGCGGATAAGTTAGTGAAAAAATTAGGAGAGCTTAAGCCTCAAAAAAGCACCATACCAATTTTCTCAACCGTAACAGGTGATCAACAAGAGGGGACATTATTTAATGCCGCTTATTGGGGACAAAATATGCGTCAGACGGTACGTTTTAACCCTGCGATTGAAGCAATGATTAAATCTCGTCATACTATCTTTGTTGAAATCAGCCCCCATCCTGTTTTATTGGGATATATTAAAAGTACCTTGCGAGAACAAGATACTGAGGGATTTGTTTTACCCTCTCTAAGACGAGAACATTCTGAACGGGGAACGCTATTAAATTCTTTAGGAAAGCTCTACACTTGGGGACAGTCGATTAATTGGGAAAAATTATATCCCGAAAATTGTCAGTTTGTTAAGTTACCGCTTTATCCTTGGCAACATGAATCTTATTGGGTAAGTGATGCTAAACCTCAATTTAAGTCTGTTTCGTCTGCTTCTAGTTTACTTAATTTATTAGTTGAAGGCAAAACTGAACAACTAACTGAACAGTTAAATCAAAGTGATCAATTATCACCTGAAGTCAAGCAATTTTTACCCCAATTATTACAGTTATTGGTTGGAGAAGATGCAATAATAGCAGGCAAGATGCCTATCCTACAGGATGTTAGTAAGAACTGTTACAAAGTGGAATGGCAACTCAGTCCTTTAAACTTAAAAAATAAGCCTTCTCAAGGAGAACGGTGGTTAATTTTTAATGATAATCAAGGAGTTGGTAAAGCCTTAGCAACAACGCTAAATGATGCTTATATTTTGGTGTCTTCTGGTCAAACTTATCAGAAGTTGGTGTCAGGTCATTATCAAATTAATCCTAATAATGTTAAGGATTTTCAACGGTTGTTACAAGATCTAACTGAACCAATCACCAAAGTGGTCTATTTATGGGGGTTAGACAGCGATATTAACTCCCAAACCTCTCAAACTCGTTCTTATGCCAGTTTATTGTATCTAACACAAGCTTTAGCTCAATTTAAAACTAAAGAACCCCCTAAACTTTGGGTCATAACACAACAAGCACAACCGGTGAATGATGCTGTTAAACCGCTTAAAATAGCGCAAACGTCCTTATGGGGAATGGGTCAAGTCATTGCCCTTGAATATCCTAATTTATGGGGAGGATTGATTGATTTAGAAGAAAAACAACCATCGTCTCAAGCAATTATTGCTGAAATAACAGAAAATCTAGGAGAAGATCGCATCGCTTTTCGGGATCATCAACGATATGTTGCCCGTTTAGTACCTAATAAAGCAATAAAAAGCTCAAACATCAATTTTAAAAAGACAGAAGCCAGTTATCTCATTACTGGTGGCTTAGGCTCTTTAGGATTAAGTTTAGCAGATTGGTTAATTGAAAAAGGTGCAAATCATTTAATCTTAACCAGTCGGCGAGCCTTAGCTGACCATTCAACGGATAAACAGGTAAAAATCAAAGCTTTAGAGGATAAAGGGGCTACTATTCAAGTAATTGCCGCTGATGTCAGTGATTATCAACAAACCCGTCAACTTTTTCACCAAATTCAAGAAAATTGTCCTCCCTTACAGGGTATTATTCATGCGGCAGGGGTTTTAAGCGATCGCAACATTGACAAGATGGATTTCCATTGTTTTGAGAGCGTATTTAATCCTAAAGCAGCAGGAGCCTGGAATTTACACCAACTTTCTCAAGATTTATCCTTAGATTTCTTTGTTTGTTTCTCTTCCATATCTGCTTTAATCGGATCACGAGGTCAAATTCACTATGCCGCGGCCAACCATTTCTTAGATGGTTTAATGCACTACCGTCGAGAGTCTGGACTCACAGGGTTAAGCATTAACTGGGGACCTTGGGCTAAAGGGGGAATGGCCACGCAAGGCTATGAAGAAGGCTTAAAACGCCTGGGAATCAATCCATTACAACCTAATTTAGCCTTGGATACTTTAGATGCTCTAATCCATGGTAATGTTACTCAAACAATGGTAGCAGAGATTGATTGGTCTAAGTTTAAAACGATTGTTGCAGCAAAAGGACGGGTGGCTTTCTTAGAAGCGTTATTCAAGCAAGATCAGGATAATTTTGGGCAAACGGTCGAGAATTTCCCTCAAACCATCCAAAAAAACCCTCCTCACCGACGAGTCACCCTCTTAACCACTCGTTTACAGCAAGAAGTAGCGCAAGTCTTAGGAATTCACGGAGATACTTTACCAGATACTGATCAAGGGTTCTTTGAGATGGGAATGGATTCTTTAATGTCCGTAGAACTGAAACATCGTCTAGAAGGCTTATTTTCTGTCTCTTTACCTTCTACCTTTGCTTTTGAGTATCCCACTATTGGTGATGTGGTGCAGTATTTTGTCCAAGAAGTATTTGCTTGGCAAGATAATTCAGAAAATTCTCAGATTTCTTCGGAAACCGAGTCAACGGATGTTGTAGTACTCCACCAAGCCCTTGCTGAATTGGAGTTGCTGTCAGAAGTAGAAACAGAAGCCCTAATGGAACAGGAATTGGCGGAATTAGAAGCATTACTTTAACAGTTATCAGTTATCTGAATACCTAACAACCTCACACCTAATATCTAAGGAGCATTTTAACATCATGGATTCTCATCATCAGAAAACAGAATTAACGCCGTTACAAAAAGCAGTTATTGCGCTTAAAGAAGCTCGTAACAAGATTGAAGCCTTAGAACGGCAAAAAAATGAACCGATCGCTATTATTGGCATGGGCTGTCGTTTTCCGGGGGGTGCAAATAGTCCAGAGGCGTTTTGGGAGCTATTATCAAGGGGAAAAGAAGTAATTGTCCCTGTTCCTAGCCAAAGATGGGATGCGGAGGCTTATTATGACGAAAATCCCGATCTTCCTAACAAAACTTATGCTCGTTATGGCGGGTTTATTGACGCAGTAGATCAATTTGATCCGCAATTTTTCGGGATGACTCCCCGGGAGGCGATCGCACTAGACCCTCAACAACGATTATTATTAGAGGTAAGTTGGGAAGCGTTAGAAAATGCCGGAATTGCACCTCAGAAGCTGACAGGGACGCAAACAGGCGTATTTGTGGGCATTGGCTTGGATGATTACGCAAAACGGCAAATTAAGCAACAAATTCCCATTGATGCTTATACGGGATCAGGAAATGCGTTTTGTTTCGCTTCAGGTCGCTTATCCTATTTTTTAGGGCTACAAGGACCCAGTTTAGCCATTGATACCGCCTGTTCTACCTCTTTAGTCACGGTACATCTGGCTTGTCAAAGCTTACGCAATAGAGAGTCAAATTTAGCTTTAGCAGGGGGAGTTAGTTTAATGTTATCCCCGGAGGTGACGTTATATCTTTCTAAAACCCGCGCTTTGTCCCCTGATGGTCGTTGTAAAACCTTTGATAAAGATGCAAATGGCTATGTGAGAGGGGAAGGCTGTGGAATGGTGGTCTTAAAACGCTTTTCTGATGCTATAAGCGATGGAGACAACATTTTAGGCGTAATTAGAGGCTCGGCGGTCAATCAAGATGGCCCCAGTAGTGGTTTAACGGTTCCCAATGGATCAGCGCAAATGGCAGTTATTCGTCAAGCATTGGAGAATGCAAAAGTAAAACCCGAACAAATTAGCTATTTAGAAGCACACGGGACAGGAACAGCGTTAGGCGACCCTATTGAAGTACGGGGGATTAACAATGTACTATGCAAAGATCGTTCCACTGATAACCCCTTAATGGTGGGTTCAGTAAAAACGAATATCGGCCACCTAGAAATTGCAGCCGGGATGGCCAGCCTATTAAAAGTCATTTTATCCCTAAAAAATCAAGAAATTCCCCCCCATCTTCATTTTAAAGAACTTAATCCTGATTTAGCGGCTGCTGCAACCGCTCTCAAAATTCCTACCGCTTCTCTGCCTTGGCAGCGAACAGAAGAACCTAGAAGGGCCGGAATTAGTGCATTTGGATTAAGTGGCACAAATGCCCACATTATCATCGAAGAACCGCCTCAATTAAGCTTTAATCCTTCTGAAGTAGATCGTCCTGCTCATTTACTCACTCTATCGGCGAAAAGCGACGATGCTTTAGATGATTTAGCGCAAAAATGGGTCAACCATTTAGAGAAAAATCCTCAATTAAACCTAGCAGACTTAGCTTTTAGTGCCAACACGGGACGAGGACAATTTAACCATCGTCTGGCAATTTTGGCAAAATCAACCCTTGAAGCCAAGGACTCTTTAACAGCATTTACGCAAAAACAAGCTTGTTTGAATGTTTTCAGCCAAGCAGTTGCAAAAAGTCGTCAAAATAAGATTGCTTTCTTGTTTACAGGACAAGGTTCTCAGTATGCAGACATGGGACGACAACTTTATGAAACTCAACCCACCTTTCGTCATGCCTTAGAGGAATGCGATCGCTTATTGCAACCTTACCTAGAAAAGTCCTTATTAGAGGTTTTATACAGTGATTCTAGCTTATTAGACCAAACTGCTTATACTCAACCCGCCCTATTCGCCATTGAATACGCATTATATAAATTATGGCAGTCTTGGGGCATTAAACCTGATGGGGTTTTAGGTCATAGTGTGGGGGAATATGTGTCCGCTTGTGTTGCAGGGGTTTATTCTCTCGAAGAGGGAATCAAGTTAATTGCCGAAAGAGGACGCTTAATGCAGTCTTTACCCCAAAAAGGCGCAATGGCGGCCATATTTGCCTCTATTGAAACAGTAAAATCTGTTATTTCTCCTTATGGGGATCAAGTTGAGATTGCCACTATCAATAGTTCGGAAAATATCGTTATTTCGGGTGACAAGGAAGCGATTAATCAGATTAAAGCGGATTTAGAATCACAAAGCATTGAAGTGCGTCTGCTTCAGGTATCTCATGCTTTTCATTCCGGGATGATGCAACCGATATTAGCAGAATTTAAAGTGATCGCTGCTAAAATTAGCTATAAAACACCCCAATTAGATTGGATTTCCACCGTCACAGGTGAAGAAATCAGCCAAGCAGTAACAGAGGACTATTGGTGTCAACAAGTGCGTCAATGCGTCCAATTTGCCCCAGCAATAGAAACCTTAGCCAGCCAAGGTTATAATCTATTTATTGAAATCGGCTCTCATCCGATTTTAACGAGATTGGGTCAAAAAACCTTAGCAAACCCTGATTATCTGTGGTTATCTTCCCTACAACGAGGACAGGATGATTGGCAAATTTTATTACAAAGTGTGGCAAAATTAGCCGTTTCTGGGGTTAATATTGATTGGAATGGCTTTGATAAAGATTATGCTCGTCTTCGTCTTCCTTTACCTACTTATGCTTTCCAAAAACAACCCTACTGGTTAACCGTAGAGGCGCCTGGTTTACGCCCAACCCAAGGGACAGAAACCGTAGAAGGGCAAGACTTACACCAAAGTCAAGAACGAGAAACTTTAGGGGTGCCAGGCTTGCGCCCAACCCAAAAACAAAACGAAACCAAGGCTGAAAGCTTAGAAAGTCAATTAATTGCCTTAATAAGTCAAATTACGGGTTTAAATCCTCAGCAATTGAGTTTGAATGTTTCCTTAGAAGCAGATTTAGGGTTAGATTCTATTATGATGACCCAATTAATGAACGGGTTACTATCATTAATTCCTGAAGAGCAACGTAGTCAATTTAGTGAAACCTTTTCCCTACGCCATTTAATGCAAGTCTCCAATCTTCAGGAATTATTAACCATTCTTCAATCTCATACTTCATCCCCCAAATCTCAAATCTCTAACCCTAAACTACAAACCAAAAACCTCAAAACACAACCCTCGAATCTGGTTCCTATTCTCCATAGTCAAATTCCCTTGTTAATGAGTTATTGGAGTCTCAATTCTAATAGTTTATTTACTAAGGTTAAAATTGCAGGAGAATTTGACTTAAATATTGCTCAACAAGCATGGAAACTGTTAATTAATCGACATCCCATGTTACGGGCGCAATTTCAGATTCCAGAGGATGCCACCTGCTTTGCAGACTATCAATTAGAAGTGCTAGAAAATCCCATTCCTCCTGAAATTCTTGTTAAAGATTTCACCACTTTAACTCCTGAGGAACAAGGGGAGAAAATTGAAGAAGAAATCTATCATTGGTTAAACTATAACTGGTCTTTAACGCAATGGCCGCTGCATGGATTTTCTGTTCTTAAATTATCTGATCAAATTCATCAATTATTTTTAGGGAATGAACACTTAATTTCGGATGGGTTAAGTAACCATGTCATGATGCGGGAATTCTTGGAAATTTACCGGGCCATAGTTGCTAAAGAAACGCCAAATCTTCCCCCTACATTGACTGTAGAAGATTATCGAAAACAGGTTCAATTAATGAACGATTGGCAAGATATTGAGGAAGATCGAGCCTTAGCCGAATACAATAATGCTGTGTCTGGAATGTCCTATCGTTGGCAACCTAAACAGCAGAAAAATGCTCAAAAATCTCCTCTCTTTTACAATCAAAAGTATCTACTTTCAGCAGAAACTACTTCTCAATTAATCGATAAAACTCGTCAATGGCGAGTCCCGATGAATGCACTATTATTAGGTGCATTTCTAAAAACTATGTCACAAATAGATTCAAAAGCTGAAAATATCGGAATTTCGATTCCCACCAGTGGACGAATTTACCCCGAAGTAGATGCAACAGGTGTGGTTAGTAGTTTTGCTCAAAATCTGGCATTAAGTTTTGCTAAACCTCAATTTGAGCAAGATTGGCCGACCTTTTTAAGCCAAATTCAGCAAACTGTACAACAACATATTGGCACAGGTTTAGATCGGGCGCAAACTCGTCAAATGGGAACAATTTTTCGAGACAATATTACCCTAGAAAAGGGTAAAATTCCCCCTCATAGTCTTTCTTTAATACAGGAGGCTTTAAAGTCTAATTTATACCTTCCTTATACGGGACAAACTCACCTGCAACCTCAGTATGATGCTTTATCAATTACTGACTATCAAGCCGGAGGAATGAACGCCACTGGAACAATTGATATTCTGCAAGAAATCTTTAATAATCGTCTTCATCTATTTGCAAGTTACGATTACCATCACTTTGACTTATTGCTAATAGATCAATTAATGACAGCCTATGTCAGCCAAATTGAAGAACTAGCCAATTTACCCGTGCAAGATCAAGTTATTATTTCTCATTCTTTCTCTATTTCTCTTAATACAGAGATTGAAGAAATGCTACGACAAATAACTTCCGAAATTTGTCATTGGACAATTGAAGAAGACGAAATAAGTGATGATTTGGAGGCAGATTTAGGACTAGATTCTTTAGAACGCATTCGCCTTGTTACCAAGCTAGAAGGGATTTATGGCAAACAATATCGCCAAGACCTTTTAAATTGTCGTACCTTGCAAGAAATGGCTGCTATTTTAGCCCCATCTCAACCTTCAATCCTCAACAGCTATCGGTAAAATACAGTCTGACAAATTAATATTAGGAAAAACAAAAATATGTCATTTCTACTTAGATAGGAATCCACAAATATTTATGATATTCTGAACTTTTTTTGTCCAGCTATACCTCAATCAGCGAAGGTTCGTAATTAGTCCTTAATGGCTACCTGCTAAAAAACCAATGGGCGCAGGCTTTGCGCCCCTACCACCTAACATCTAATAGAGGATTATTCTTATGGCTTTTTCCCCCGAAATTCCCTACTATAAAATTATTAAACAAGCACAATTAACCCCTGATGCGATCGCTGTTTTAGATGAGGCTTGTCCCCTAACTTATCAACAATTAGACCATCTTTCTAATCAAGTTGCTGCTTATTTACAGACTCAAGGTGTTAACCCCAATACCAGAGTTGGAATTATGACGGAACGAAATCCACGCATGATCGTTGGTATTTTGGGAATTCTGAAAGCCGGTGGCTGTTATGTACCCTTAGATCCCGATTATCCCGTCGAAAGATTGCGTTATATTCTTCATCATGCCACTATCGAGATCTTACTTACCGAACATCAAGTAAGTGAACAGTTAATTTCTTGTGTGACAGAACCTTTACCCTTGCAAACCGTCCTCTTTTTAGATGAAGGAGAAAGATTAAACAAAATTAATGATTTAACTCAGATTACCACTTCTATCTGGCAAAAACACAGTAAAGAATCCATAAATCTTTGTAATCGTCCTGAGGATTTAATGGTAATTCTTTATACGTCTGGATCAACAGGACGGCCAAAAGGGGTAATGTTAAACCATCGCGGTTATATGAATCGTCTAGAATGGATGCAAAAAACATTTTCCCTGAAACCAGGCGATCGCATCGCACAACGCACCTCTTTTTGTTTCGATATTTCCGTATGGGAAATTTTCTGGACGTTAATGGAAGGTGCAACAATATGTCCCGTCAAACGCGAAGTAGTCTTAAATCCTTGGGAATTTGCTGCCTGGATTAAAAAGACTAAAATTAATGTAATGCACTTTGTTCCCTCCCTCTTTGGGGAATTTATCAGTGCGATTGAAAACGAATCTTGGACATTTCCTGATTTACGCTGGTTAATCTTTAGTGGGGAAGCTTTACCCATGTCTTTTATCCAAAAATGGCTTGATTGTTATGGATTAAAGACAGGTTTAGCCAATCTTTATGGACCGACAGAAGCCTCCATTGATGTGACTTACCATATTATTACAGAACGTCCTGACGAACGCACCAGCAGCCAAATTCCCATCGGAAAAGCGATCGATAATGTCTATCTCAAAGTGTTGGATGATCAGATGCAACCTGTTAAACAAGGGGAAATGGGAGAACTTTGGCTTGGTGGCGTACAATTAGCGTTAGGATACCTCAAAGATCCTGAAAAAACCGCTAAAGCGTTCTGTTCTAATCCTTTTTCTGATGTCTCTGGTGACTATATTTATCGGACAGGTGATCTAGTCAAGGAATTACCCGATGGTACGCTGGAATATCATGGACGTATCGATAATATGGTCAAAATTCGGGGTTTTCGCATTGAATTAGGGGAAATTGAGAGCATCTTAACCACTAATCCCAATGTCCGCGAGGCCGCCGTTTTAGCTATTGATTACGGTGAAGGACAAAAACGATTAATTGCTTGTTTATCGGGGGATAAAATCAAAAACCGAGTTCTCAAAGCACATTTAGAACAAAAACTCCCCCATTACATGATTCCTCAACGATTCGCTTGGTTTCCACAACTTGCTAAGAATCATAACGGAAAGTTAGACCGTAAAGCATTAGCCGCCGAATTACTTGCTCCTCCCGCTGCTCCCCCTACTCCTTCTCTTGTCCCCCTTGGACCGGCACAACGTTGGTTAGTCAACTATTTTGAACCTCCCTATCAATGGTTCGGTTATACTCGTTTTCTCTATCATCAGTCTTTGAATCTTGATATTTTCAATCAAGCTGCTAATCTTTTGGTGCAACGTCATGAAGCTTTTCGGACGGTTTGCCTACAAAATCAAGGTAAATGGCAGCAATACTTGATCAATGATCCTCAACCTATCCTGGCAGAGTATTGGGATGGAAGCCACTTAACAGAAGCAGAACGTAATGCTAAAATTCAAGCTCAAATGTCAGATTTAGCTAAAAAAATCCAGATTGACCGTTGGCCACTCACTGCCACTCTTGTCGTTAAAGTTAGTCCCTATTGCTACGATATTACGATGGTCGCTCACCACATCATTGCTGATATGTTAAGTGCAACCCTCTTGTTTAAGGAACTTTGGAGTGCCTATCATCAATTATTGGTAGGAAGTGAGCCGACTTTTCCTAACCCTAATCCTCAGTCTTACTTAGATTTTGTGCAAGTCTTGAGGGATGAGGAGAAAAAAGGAACAATGAACGAACACTTGAATTATTGGAAGGAACAATTTCCTGATGCAGAGAGTCGCTTTGAAGTCCCCGTCGATCATGTCAAAGGCCCAAATATTGAAGCTTCTGCCGAAAGTGCGCGATTTGTCCTAAGTAAAGCGCAAACTAAACAGTTATTAAGCCAAGGCAAGGTTTATTATCAGTCTAACTTTTATCCTATTCTCCTTGCTCCTTTATACCGTTTATTAGGTGATTGGAGTCAACGCAAACAGGTGGTTATCAGTCATCGTAGTCATGGGCGAGATTTAGGCGAAGGTCAGTCTTTTATGGAAAGTATGGGCAATTATGCTGTAAATTTTCCCATAGGCATTAATTTATCCACTTCTACGACTTGGCAAAAAACTATCAGTACCATCAATGAGCAGTTTGAAAGCTTACCAATGAATGGCGTAACTTATGATTGGATAGGTGAGTCTTTACCTGAATATCTCTATCCTGATAGTAATTTAACCCCAGTAAGGGCTAATTATCTGGGAAATCGTTCGGTTCCTCTCTCTGACTTGTTTGAGTTTGTTTATGGCGAGCGCGATTGTCGTTTATCGCCACTGGATCAAAAACGTACCACATTGATTGAATTCTTTTTCCTAATCATAGATGGTCAGTTAGAGATAAGAATTGAATATTCTCGTAATTTCCATCTTCCTACGACCATTGAAAAAATCGGACAAGATTACCTCATTCTTCTTGAGGAATTAGTGCCTATTGGTGTTGCTGATTCCTAACCTTTCAGGGGGGAGTGTCAAGCAGTCCGTGGCATTGACTCATATTAAATCCGTTTGATTAAGTCAGGAGAATACTTTGGCAAAAGTGCTACCTCGAAAATGTCTTGACTATCGTACCCCGAATGAGGTATTCCCCAAAGGTAGATCAGACAGGGATGCAATTCAGACTTGAATTGGCGTCACCAAGAGCGTGATGGACTGCTCTAGTTACCAGATTTTTCCCCCCCCGAACGCTTACTAAAAATCATCCATTTGTGAGAGTAGATCATCCATTGTATAAACTTGGAACTCTGCCTAAACTGAAGCTAAAGGGAATCAAACAATTCTTTGTTCATTCTTTAAGAACTATTCGTTGTCTCTACAGACTGCTATATTATTGATTGGAGAACACACCTACAATGTCTGCTCAATCCTCAACCTCTAGCCTAACTGCTTTACAAAAAACACCGATCGCTATTATTGGAATGTCGGCCTTATTTGCTAAAGCCAAAAATTTACAGGAATATTGGGAAAATATTCTCGGTAAAGTGAATGGAATCACTGAAGTGCCAGAAAGCGCCTGGAATTTAGAAGATTACTATGATCCAGACCCGAAAGCACCAGATAAGACCTATGGTAAATGGGGGGGCTTTTTGCCAAAAATTGATTTTGACCCCTTAGAATTTGGTCTGCCACCTGATACGTTAGAAGCTTTAGATTCGGCTCATTTACTTGGTTTAGTGATGGCTAAACAAGCTTTAGAAGATGCGGGTTATAACCAAGGAAAAGAGTTTAATCGAGAAACAACAGGGGTTATTTTAGGAGGAAGCGGCCTCTGGAAAAGCATTACTCCCTTAACCAGTCGTCTGCAATATCCTCTCTGGAAGAAAATCTGCCAAAAAAGTGGTTTATCTCAAGAACAAACCGACAAAATTATCGAAAACATGAAGGCAGCCTATGTGCCTTGGCAGGAAAATTCTTTCCCCGGTATGTTACCAAACGTCGTAGCGGGTCGTATTACTAATCGCTTTGATTTAGGAGGAACTAATTGTGTGGTGGATGCAGCCTGTGCGAGTTCCTTAAGTGCTTTAAAAATGGCGATCAGTGAATTAATCGAAGGCCGTTGTGACATGATGCTTACAGGGGGCTTTGACACGGATAATTCCATCCTTAACTATATGTGTTTTAGCAAAACTCCAGCTTTTTCTAAGAAAGATTGTCTCAATCCCTTTGATGCCACCTCCGATGGCATGATGGTAGGGGAAGGATTGGGAATGCTGGTGATTAAACGGCTTGAGGATGCAGAACGAGACGGCAATCGCATCTATGCAGTGATTAAAGGCATCGGGACTGCTAGTGATGGTCGTTTTAAAAGTATCTATGCACCGCGTCCTGAAGGTCAAGTTAGAGCCTTACGGCGTGCCTATCAAGAGGCGGGATTTTCTCCCGCTACCTTGGGGTTAGTTGAAGCCCATGGTACTGGAACACCAGCAGGAGATTTTTGTGAATTTACAGCCCTGAATGAGGTTTTTAGCGAAAATAACCCAGAAAAGCAAACGATTGCTCTGGGTAGTGTCAAATCTCAAATTGGTCATACCAAGGCGGCGGCGGGTGCTGCAAGTTTAATTAAAACGACTTTGGCCTTACATCATAAAATTCTTCCTGCTACCATTAATATTACCGAACCCAACCCTAAATTTAAGATTGAAGACTCGCCTTTTTATCTCAACACTGAAACCCGTCCTTGGTTGCCCAAAGGAGAGACACCGAGACGAGCCGGGGTTAGTTCCTTTGGCTTTGGGGGAACTGATTATCATGTGGTGTTAGAAGAATATACGCCCAAATTACCCCAAGGAGAAAATCGAATTCATCATCGTCCCCAATCAATTTTACTCTGGGGTCAAAATCCCGAAGAATTAAGACAAACTTGTCAAAAAGCTCTAGAACAGTTGCAATCTCTTCAAGGGTCACAAGTTTATATTGAACTACAAAATCAAAGCAAATCGGCTCAACTTCCCTTAAAGGTTGCTAGAGTGGGCTTTGTTGCGACTTCCTTGGCTGAAGCTATTAAATTACTGCAAGCAGCCGTTAAACAGTTGCAAAAACAGCCTCAAGCAGAGGCATGGGAACATCCCCAAGGTATTTATTACCGTAAGACGGGGTTATTACTGGAGGGAAAAGTCGTAGCACTGTTCCCCGGCCAAGGTTCTCAATACCTGAATATGGGTCGAGAAATTGCCCTAAATTGCCCAGAAATCGAAACCGCTTATCAAAAATTGGATACATTGAGAGCTAAAGCGGGTTTAACGCCCCTTTCAGCAGGGGTATTTCCGATTCCTACCTTTAACGAGGTGGACGAAAAACGGCAAACCTCTTTACTGCAACGGACGGAAAATGCTCAACCTGCGATCGGGGCTTTCAGTGTAGGACTGTATAAAACGTTGCAAAAGACGGGATTTAAGCCAAATTTTGTGGCCGGTCACAGTTTTGGGGAATTAACCGCACTCTGGGCCGCAGGCGTTTTCACCGACGACGATTATTATTACTTGATCCAAGCTAGAGGCCAGGCCATGGCCGCACCGAAAGGAGCCACCCCTCAAGGGGCGATGTTAGCGGTGACGGGGAAAGTATCTCAGATAGCGCAATGGGTTGAAGGAATGGCCAATGTGCAGATTGCTAACTATAATGCACCTGAACAGGTGGTATTATCGGGATTAGCCTCAGAAATTGCCACTATTGAGAAGATTTTAAGCTCTCAAGGCTATCAGGTTACGCCTTTACCCGTGTCTGCTGCTTTTCATACTTCTCTAGTACGTCATGCTAGTCAACCCTTTGGGAAAGCGTTGGATCAAGTGACGTTTCATGCGCCCCAACTTCCGGTTTACGCTAATGTGACGGCAGCCCCTTATCCCAAAGATTTATCGGGGATGCGTCAGCTTTTAGAAGCTCAGTTGTTGAATTCGGTTCAGTTTGTCCAACAAATTGAAAATATTTATGCTCAAGGCGGATATTGCTTTGTGGAAATTGGACCGCGCCAAATTCTGACTAACTTAGTTAAACAGATCTTAGGCGATCGCCCTCATCTGGCCATTGCACTCAACCCCAGTCGGCAAAAGGACAGTGATGTTCAACTCTCACAAGGAGTAATGCAGCTTCGAGTTTTAGGTTTACCGTTAAACGATCCGGAAAATGCAGCTTTGACGGTGAAGACTCCTTCAAGCAAACGCAAAGGTATGATCCTGAAGCTGAATGCAACCAACTACATCAGCGATAAAACCAAAGCTTTGATCGGAGCTGCATTACAACCTGATTCACCTGCGGAAATAGAACCGTCAGTTGATTCCCAAACGGTTGAATCTAAGTGTGAGGAAGTGAAAGGGTCGGAAAACGAGGAAATTTTAGCCTCTATTCCTTCCGTCAACCCTTATCCTTCTGATTCTCAGCCTCTTTCAGAGGAAATTCCAACACTCAATTTATCTATCGTTTCTCGAGATCAAACTGTAACCATGACTATGAACAACGCTATTTCTAACAACATCAACCCTCTTTTACAGGCATTCTACCAATATCAACAGAGTCTTGCCAAGGTTCACGAAGAGTACATTAAACATCAATCCCAGAGTTTTCAATCAGTGTTGCAGTTATTCAAACAAAAAGAGATGACAGCAGTTGCTCAAATTGACGAACTCTCTACTCCTGCTGCTGCTTCGGAGAATTCAAAATTTGATCGGCAAAATTCAGAGGTTTCCTCTGTTAGCTTTCCTGATCCTACCCCTTTTAAGTCTGAACCTCAGCCCTTACGGACTCCAGAACCTCAACCTTTAAACACTGCACCTCAACCCTTACCGACTCCCGAACCTGAACCTGTTCACATTTCCCCCATTGTCAACTACTTAGAACCTCCTCAACCCATTGCAGCCATCTCTACACCTGAACCTGTGTCAGAAGTGAGCGAACCTTCTTTAGACTCCATTCAAGATGATGCACTAAGTCAAGCCTTATTAGAGGTTGTCAGTGAAAAAACAGGCTATCCTACGGAAATGTTGGAATTAGAAATGGATTTAGAGGCAGATTTAGGCATTGACTCGATCAAACGGGTAGAAATCATGGGAAGTCTGCAAGAAGCTTTCTCTGGGTTGCCCAAACTTAGCCCTGAAGCATTAGCAGAAAAACGTACCCTAGCCCACATTGTTCAGTATTTGAGGGAGAAAATGATGGTGACAGAAAAAAAAATAGCTTAGTTGTTACCTCTACCCAGTCTAACCATCGAAAACACGGTGATATTGGACGTTATCAAATGAAACTGAAGCCCCTTGCTGCACCAGATTATTGGGATTTTCCCTCAACCCCTGATCAAACCTGTTTGGTGACCGATGATGGTTCATCTACTACTGCCCAAGTTGCTCAAAGTTTGCTAAACCAAGGCTGGCAAGTTGTGGTTCTCAGTTTCCCTCAATTCCTTATTCCTGTGCGTTCTTCTCTTCCTGCGGGGGTTCGACATTTTGTTCTCAATCATTTAAGTGAAGAACATTTACAAGCACAATTGGGAGATATATTTAAAACTTGTGGACTGATCGGCACATTTATTCATTTACATCCTCTCTCTCAGGGTTTTAATCAAGATCAAGAGACTTCAATTAATTCTGATCAAGCGATTGTTAAACAAGTGTTTTTACTAGCCAAACATCTTAAATCTTCTCTGACGCAAGCGGCCAGTCAAGGACGCAGTTGTTTTCTCAGCTTAACCCGTTTAGATGGAGAATTTGGTCTCAGTGGAAAACGAGAATTTAGCCCTATTAGTGGCGGTTTATTTGGCTTAACGAAAACCTTAAATCTAGAGTGGGAATCGGTCTTCTGTCGCGCTCTAGATATTAGTCCCGACTTAGATGAAATGACAACGGCTCAAATTGTTTTAGCTGAATTGCATGATCCTAATAGCTTAATTCAAGAGGTGGGTTATACCCCAAAAGGTCGAATGACTTTGACTTGTGAATTAGCTTCTTTGAGCAGTAATTAGGGAAAAGTTAATAGTTAGAATAAAATTAGCTGGGCGCGAGCATTGCGCCCCTACAGAATTATATTTATTCAAATAAATTACGGTATAAATTCTGATTTTTAGCTAATATATACTAACTATTAAATATCAACTATCAACTATCAATTATCAACTAACACGGTATGTTCCCCATGATTAATGATACTCAACTTAATTCATCTTCGGTGGTTATTGTCAGTGGTGGTGGCCGAGGAATTACGGCTCAATGCGTTATCTATTTGGCGCAACAATATCATTGTAAATTTATTTTATTAGGTCGTTCGCAAATTTTAGATCCTGAACCTGAATGGAGTCTTTCTTGTCAAGATGAATCTGAGTTAAAGAGGCAAATTATGCAACATTTAGCAACTCAAAATGAAAAACCAACTCCGAAAAAAGTTCAAGCACTGTATCAACAACTCTGTCAAAGTTGGGAAATTAAGCAAACCTTATCAGAGATTGAAAAAGTAGGAGGAAAAGCCGAGTATTGCAGTGTTAATGTTACCGATTCACAGCAAGTAAAAGCAACTTTAAGACCGATTATTCAACGTTGGGGAGAGATTACGGGCATTATTCATGGTGCGGGAACGTTAGCAGATAAATTAATTGAAAACAAAACTGAACAGGATTTCGATAAGGTTTATAGTGTCAAAATTGATGGGTTAAATAGTTTATTAGGTTCCCTAGAAGTTAACCGATTAAAATTTATTGCCTTATTTTCTTCTTTTGTTTCATTTTATGGCAATATCGGTCAATCTGACTATTCTTTAGCTAACGAAATTTTGAACAAGTATGCTTATTTACTTCAACAAAAATATCCTAAATGTCATGTGGTTTCTATTGGGTGGGGTCCTTGGGATGGGGGAATGGTGACACCACAGCTTAAACAGTTGTTTGAGCAGCAAAATATTAAGGTTATTCCTCAACAAACAGGGGCGGAAATGTTAGCAGAAGAATTAACCCAAACTCAAGCTAAAACCCCTCAAATTATTGTGATGAGTAACCCTATTTCTCCTTCTCCTAAACTGGTTACACCGCAAAAGCATAGTTACCGTTTATATCGTCGGTTGACGTTACGAGGAAACCCTTTCGTTTATGATCATGTCATCGGGGGAAATGCAGTTTTACCCGCAATGTGTGCCTTAGCATGGATCACTAATAGTTGCGAACAACTTTATACAGGATATCATTTTTTAAGTTGTCATAACTATCAGGTGCTTAAAGGAGTTGTTTTTGATAAAAGTTTAGCTAATTTGTATTGTTTGGATCTGACTGAAGTTGATAAAACAGAAGATGAAATTAAATTTGAAGCCTTAATTTGGAGTGAAACCGCTAAAGGAATTCCCCTTTATCATTATCGGGGGATTATTAATATTACTAAACAAGTAATAGCTGAGAGAAAACTTGAGGAAAGTATTCAGCCTGTCACGGAATCTTTCCTTAATTTACAACCCTATCAAGCAGGAGTTCTTTTTCATCAGCCCAGATTTCAAGGAATTAAGAAAATCTTAGAAATTAATAAAAACGAACTTGTTTTTAACTGTTACTTACCTCGAATTTCTGCACAAGATCAAGGACAGTTTAGCGTTCAATCCTTTAATTCTTATACGGCTGATCTCTTGTTTCAATGTCTTTTAGTTTGGGTCAGAAAACACTACAATTCCGGTAGTTTACCCCTAAAACTAAATGAGCTTGAGCAGTTTAGTTCCCTCCCTTTTAATCAAGAATTTTGGATCAAATTATCCATTAATGAACATAGTGATACTAAGGTAATTGCTAATGCACTTGCTTATAATTCTCAAGGGAAAATTTATTTAGAAGCAACTAATATGGAGGTTACTTTGAGTTCTTGTCTTAATGTTTTGTTTCTTAACAATACGGTGAATTCATCGAATACTGTTTGCTTGTAATTTTTTCTCAATTGATACCCTATTTACATTTTCACAGGAGATATTATGAAACCTTCCAAATTAGCGATCGCTGGACTAAGTGGCTTCTTTAATCAACTGTTAACCAGTCAACAACTATCAGCTTTAATTTATCAAGGAAACTCCCTTGATTATTCTAACAAACCGATTAGTGATAATTCTTGGTCTATCCTATCAAAGATGTCTGATCAAGGGTTAAAAGATTGTAATTGTAAGATAGGAAAAAAAGTTGCATTAATTACTGCTAATAATATTAGCAACAATCAAGAAACTGAGCTTAAACATATTAGTTATCAATTGGAAAGATTATGGAATTGTTCCATGGTTACCTTTCAATTAACACAAGTATCTGATTCTTTATTAAAGTCTCTAGAATTAGCCCAAATTCTCTTAACTGCCAAAGAAGTTGATACAGTTATTATTAGTGCGCTTAATAGGAATTCTGAGTCTATTATTGGCGGAGCTTTAATACTCAAAGATTATGAAACAATCCCAAACAATAATAATACGCTTTTTTACGGGATTATTGATAGCTTTAGTAAAATAGTTAACCCCTTATCTTCTCCATCAGTTGCGATTAAACAAAGTTGTCAGCAAGCATTTGAAAATGCTAAGATTCACCCCTCAAATATTGGTTATTTAGCTGTTTCCTCAACAGAGATAGATCAAGGGTTATTAGAAGCTTATTATGCTAATCATAATAACCTAACTTGTGCAGTCGGAACAGTCCAAGAGAATAATAATAACTTAGGGATAACTGAAGATTTAATTAGCTTAATTAAAACAGCACTTTGCTTAAAAAATCGTTATCTTCCTGCTTCCGCTCAACTGTTAACTTCTAATCTTACTCAAGAATGGCAAAATAGTCCTTTTTATCTACCTGATGTATCGCTTCCTTGGTTTCTTGAAAAAGGACAAGAAAAACGCTATGCTGCGCTTAATTTAGTCACTCAAAACAATACTTATAGTCATTTAATTTTATCGGAAGCAACTCTTCAAAGTACACCCGATAATGGCTATTTACCCTATGCACCATTTTATCTATTTACCCTCGCTGGAAATGATAGTTCATCTTTACAAAGTCAGCTTGATAACTTAACCCATAGTATTGAAAACAGTTTCTCCTTACCCCATCTTGCCAAAGAGAATTTTATTCAGTTTCAACAGAATTCTCAGTCTCCTTATGTTGTAGCAATTGTTGGGAATAACAAAGAAGCTTTGCAAAAGGAAATTAAACAGGCTAAAAAAGGAATTGATCAAGCCTTTCACACAGGAAAGCCGTGGAAAAGTCCCCAAGGAAGTTATTTCACACCTAAACGGTTAGGAAAAGTGGGTAAAGTCGCTTTTGTTTATCCCGGTGCGTTTAACTCCTATTTAGGAATGGGAAGAAATCTTTTTCAATTATTCCCTAAATTATGGGAGAGAGCAGAGAGTTTAATTAGTGATCCTGCTACCTTTTTTCAAGCAAACTCTCTTTATCCTCGCCGTCAATCTCCCCTTTCTAAACAAGACTTAGAAAACCTAGAAACTCAATTCATTGCTAACCCTTTATCTCTCTTAGAAACTGGAACAGGTTTTGCAGTTTTATTCACCGAAATTATGCAGAAATATTTTAAAATTAAACCTGATGCTGCCTTCGGTTATAGCATGGGAGAAAGTACCATGATGTATTCATTAGGAGTCTGGCCAAATGCGGATCAAGGAAGTCGATTTGTTCATTCTTCTCCCCTATTTAAAACCCGTTTAATGGGAGCTAAACAAGCCGTTGCAGAATCTTGGGGTCAACCGATAGATGAAAATTCATGGAGTAGTTATGTTTTAATGGCTACAGCTGAAGCAGTTCAGGAATGTCTAAAAACAGAAAGTAAGGTTTATTTAACCCATATTAATACCCCTCAAGAAGTTGCGATCGCAGGAGATTCTCAAGGTTGTTTACGGGTGATTAAAAAATTACAATGTGATCGGTTTCGTTCGCCTTCTGATATGGTTTTACATTGTGAAGTTATGCAATCAGAATACAATGAGTTTCTTAAGCTAAATACGGTGACAATAGGAACACCACCTGATACTATTTTTTATTCCTCTTCTCATTATGATTCTCTGGCCTTAGAACAAGAGAAAATTGGTGAGCATTTAAGTCAAGGAATGTGTCAAATGTTAGATTTTCCTCGCTTAATTGAACGCACTTATCAAGACGGGGTGAAAATTTTTCTAGAATTAGGATCAGGAGGAAGTTGTTCTCGTTGGATATCGGAAACTCTTGGTCAAAAAGAGCATCTTGCATTGTGTATTAATCGTCGAGGTGCTGATGATTTAGCGACCATTATTAAGATGTTAGCACAATTAGTCAGTCATGGGGTAGAACTAGACTTATCCCCTCTTTATTTAACAGATGAAGCAGAAACCTTAGAGGCGATTTTTAAGACAGTGTTAACCACAGCACCCAAAGCTAATATTGAACCCCAAACCGATCAACAAAATTCAATTATTCGAGAAAATACTGCTTCTCAAAAAGTCGCTGCTTTAGTCGCTTCTTCTACTCAAACTCTTTCACAAGTTCCAACCATTTCTACAGTTGATCATTTAAGAACAAGCGTTATTTCTTCTCATCCTAAAACCGTTAGACCTTGTTTATTTGATCAACCTGAGATTCTCGAATTTATTGAAGGTAAAGTCTCTAAGGTTTTTGGTCAAGAATATGAACCCATTGATCATTATACCCAACGAGTCAGAATGCCGTCTCCTCCCTTTTTGTTTGTCAGTCGGGTGACTCAATTAGAAGGAAAATTAGGTGATTATAAATCAGGTTTCATCGAAACAGAATATGATGTACCAGAAGATGCTTGGTATGCAGTAGATGGTCAATTAACGGTAGGAATTTGTAAAGAAGCCGGCCACGGACTCCTGATGCTATTAAGTTATATCGGGACAGATTTTGAAAATCAAGGAAAACGCTCTTTCCGTTTATTAGATTTATCTGCAACCTTCTTATTTGAACAACCTGAAAATGTTAAGTTGTTACGGTGTCGAGTTAAGATCACCTCTTCGGTTAAAACTGATGATAGCTTATTAATTTTCTTCCAAGGAGAGGTGTTAATTGGGGATCAAGTTTGGATGAAACTTCATGACGGTTGTGCTGGACTCTTTTCTGATGAAGAATTAGAAAAAGGACAGGGAATTGTGCTAAAAGAGGCTGAAGAAAAAGAAAGAAACTTGATTAAAAGACAACAGTTTACTCCTCTTTTAACTTGTTCTAAGTCATTCTTTAAAAAAGAAGAACTTCTTAATCTAAGTCAAGGCAATATTGAGGCTTGTTTAGGGAAAAACTATCAACAAAATGGCTTAAATTCTTCCCTCAGATTACCCCCAGAAAAACTCTTAATGTTAGAGAAAGTGATGATGGTAAATCCTCAAGGAGGAATAGCTGGACTAGGGTTAGCAGTGGGAGCAAAACAGATCACTCCTGAGGACTGGTATTATTCTTGTCATTTTAAAAATGACCCCACTTTACCGGGGAATTTAATGATTGAAGGAAGTATCCAACTGGTGCAATTTTATTGTTTATGGTTAGGGTTACAAACTCACAGGAAAGATGCTCGTTTTCAGGTGATTCCTAATCAAACCCAAGCAGCCCGTTTTCGGGGACAAGTGACTCCCCAACATGGAACTTTAATGTATCAAATGGAGGTGTTAGAAATTGGACTTTCTCCTCAACCTTATCTTCTGGCTAATGTGGATGTTATTTTTGGCGGAAAAACCATTGCTACTATTAAAAATATTGGTGTTCAACTGGTAGAAAAAACAGACACCATTCCCAGTATTTTCCCACCCATTGAGTCAGGAACATTCCCCCATATTTCCCAATTATCAAAACAGTCATCGGTTTTATTTAATGAAAACCAATTAAAAACCTTTGCTAAAGGATCAGTGGCTGCCTGTTTGGGATCAGAATTTGACATTTATGAAAATCGTCAATCGGTTCGTTTACCTAACGGGGAGTTTCAGTTAGTCAGTCGGGTATTAGACATCGAAGGTAAACGTCATGAATTGCAAAAACCATCGGAAATTATTACCGAATTTGATGTCAAAGAAAATGCTTGGTTTTATAACCATAATGCCTATCCCACTTTGCCCTACTGTACTTATATTGAAATTGCCGGTCAACCTTGTATTTTCTTAGGGGTTTATATGGGAGCAACTTTATTATTCCCAGAAGATGATCTTCATTTTCGTAATTTGGATGGACAGGGAACAATTCTCAAAGAAATTGACCTCCGTAATAAAACCATTACGGATAAAGTTCGTCTCCTTTCTACCACCGCTATTCAAGGGGCAATTATTCAAAAGTTTGAGTTTGAGTTATCTTGTGAAGGTGAGCCTTTTTATCGGGGAAATATGGTCTTTGGAGACTTTAGCACAGCCTTGTTAGCGAATCAAGTGGGACTTGATGGTGGAAAACGTCTTAAACCTTGGTATCAACTGAATAATTTATCCGATTTAACCCTACAGGAAATTAATTTACAAGATTCCTTAACTCACCAAAACTTCTATTCAGTAAATCCTGAAAAACCCCACTATCGTCTTTCTCAAAATTATCTTGATTTTATCGAAAAAGTTTTCCTAATTGAAGATGGGGGTAAGTATCAAAAAGGATATATTTATGCCAGCCAATCAATTACTCCCGAAGATTGGTATTTTCCCTTCCATTTCTATCAAGATTCCGTGATGCCTGGTGCCTTAGGCGTTGAGTCTATTCTTCAAGCTATGCAAACTTATGCGCTGCAATTAGACTTAGGCAAATCTTTCAAAAATCCTCGCTTTGGTCAAGCCATTAATCATCAAATCACCTGGAAATATCGAGGACAAATTACACCCGAAAATCGTTTAATGTCTTTAGAAGTGCATATTTCCGATATTCGAGTCGAAGATGATGTAATCACAATTATCGGAGATGCCAGTCTTTGGAAAGAAGACTTAAGAATTTACGAAATTAAAGACATCGCCCTGTGTCTATTAGACAGTGAAGAGTGAACAGTTAACAGAGACCAGTGTATCTCGACTACTCGGTTAGTGCATTAACCATCGAATTGGGATAACCCCAGTTACCAGTGAATAGTAAACACCCATCTTTCTTTTCCGTCAGTTTAAAGTCAACAACAATGGAGAAATAAACCCCATGTTAACTAGCCATAACCCTCTTACTAGCTCCCCTAAACCATCTATCTCCTTTGATAGTGAAGGAATTCGAGAAAAATTAGCCAATTTAGAGCAGCCTTGTTATGTATATGTCAAAAATAACCAGATAGGACTTTCTCACGAACCTAATGCTGATATACTGCCCCGTAGCATGATTAATGCCCTATCACCCCAACAATTAGGCGATCGCGCTTTTTGTGACTTTCATGGTTTAGACTATGCTTATGGGGCGGGTGCAATGGCCGGGGGTATCGCTTCCGAAGATTTGGTGATTTCTCTGGGAAAAGCGGGATTTTTAGCCAGTTTTGGGGCAGCCGGGTTAGTTCCCCAACGGGTTGAAAAAGCCATTCACACCATTCAAGAAGCTTTACCCAATGGACGATATGCCTTCAATTTAATCCATAGCCCCTCAGAGGAAGCCCTAGAACGGGGTTCAGTGGAACTTTACCTCAAATATGGGGTAAGAACTGTTGAAGCCTCTGCTTACCTGGATTTAACCCCCCATATTGTCCGTTACCGAGCATCAGGATTACATCTAAATTCTCAAGGCGATATTGAAACCCAAAATAAGATCATTGCCAAAATTTCTCGGACCGAAGTTGCTCAGAAATTCTTAAAACCTGCTCCCCCTAAACTGCTGAAAGCTTTAGTTGAACAGGGACAAATTACAGCCTTACAAGCAACTTTAGCTGAAAAAGTTCCTTTAGCCGATGATATAACCGTTGAAGCTGACTCTGGTGGTCACACAGATAATCGTTCTTTGGTTTGCCTTCTCCCTTCTATTATTGCCTTACGCAATGAGATTCAACAGCAATATCAGTATGAGCGTTCTATTAGAGTGGGGGCTGCTGGTGGGATTAGTACTCCAGAATCAGCCTTAGCGGCCTTTATGATGGGAGCGAGTTACATTATCACAGGTTCGGTGAATCATGCTTGTATTGAAGCGGGAACATCTGAACATACCAAACAATTACTTGCCCAAGCAGCAATGGCCGATGTGGTAATGGCCCCTTGTGCTGATATGTTTGAAATGGGGGTGAAAGTTCAACTCTTAAAACGGGGAAGTTTATTCCCCATGCGCGCGCAAAAATTATATGATTTGTATCAAACTTATGAGGGAATTGATGCCATTCCGACCGAGGTTCGTCAAACCATAGAAAAGCAAATTTTCCAAAAACCATTAGAGGCCGTTTGGCAAGAAACCCTTGCTTATTTTCAAGAGCGAGATCCCGAACAAATTGAACGAGCAAATAATAATCCTAAACGGAAAATGGCTTTAATTTTTCGCTGGTATTTAGGGCTTTCTTCTCGTTGGGCAACCAGTGGACAGCCACAACGAACAATGGATTATCAAATTTGGTGTGGTCCGGCGATGGGTTCATTTAACGATTGGGTTCGAGGAACTTATTTAGAATTTTCCGAAAATCGTCAAGTGGTGGATGTAGCAACTCATATCATGCGCGGTGCAGCTTATCTCTATCGTCTGCAAAGTCTGAAGTTACAGGGGGTTAATCTTCCGTCTCCCTATCATTTTTATCGACCCACGCCTCTTTAAAAACCCCCTTATGAACCTTGTGCTGGAATTTTCCCATGATGACTAAAAATGCCAATTCTCCCTTTTCTGTTGGACTTCCCGCCCTTTATTTAGTGGCCTTTTTATCGGGAATTTCCCTAGGGTTATTTAACCCCTTTGTTTCTACCCTTATGAAAGAAAAGGGTTACGACAATATTGTTATTGGGGCAAATTCTACTCTTTACTTTTTTGTCATTGCCGCAGGAACACCAATTGTGGCTAGTATTCTTCGCCAAATTGGATTAAGAAAAACCATGATGTTAGGATTCCTTTTAATGGGAATAACTGCACCTCTATTTGCCTTTACTACTCAATTATCTCTTTGGTTTATCATTCGTGGCGTTATGGGTTTGGCCTGTTGTTTATATCTGATTTCTGGACAAACCGCTATTAACTATTTTTGTAATGATCAAAATCGAGCCATGGTTAATGGTTTAGATGCTTTAGCTTTTAGCTTAGGTTTTGGTATCGGTCCGATTATGGGAGCAGTCGCCTATAATCTTTCTCCTAAGATCACTTTTTTATTAGGAAGTGGCTTGATTTTAAGTGGAATTGTTGTTGTCTTTTTTGGATTACCAGAGAAAACGGTTAAGTTTCAAAAGCCCAACTTTAGCATTATTCAAAAGCTCAAACTTCCCCTACAAGGAGCTTTTGCTTATGGCTTCAGTGTTGCCACCTTAGTTTCTCTTTATCCACTTTTTTTACTCGAACAAAACTATGGTATTGAGCGCATGGGTTTAATCTTTGGCTTGTTTATTTTAGGCGGATTAATTTCAACCGTTCCTATTACTCATTTAGCCGATAAGATGGGTAAAGTTAAGGTTTTAGTCGGTAGTGTAATTATTGTAATTGTTTCAGTTTTTGGCTTATCTTTAATCGAAAATCCCATGATTACCCCCTTTTTAGCTTTTGTCTCTGGGGTAGGAATGAGTCCCATTTTTCCCTTATCATTAGCCCTGATTGGTTCTACCGTTACCCTTAATGAATTATCCTCCGGGAGTGCTGTCTTTACCTCAATTTATAGTGCAGGTTGTACCGCCGGTCCCATTCTATCAGCTATTGTCATGACCATGATGGGAACTCGGTATATCTTCTCATTAATGTTAGTCATTTTTGTCTTATTTTTGCTGAGTTTAAGTCAGTCCCAAAAGTCCCATTCTGACTATCAACATTCTTCGGAGAATAGTTAGGAAAGTTTCTTGAATTTTAACTACACTAATTAACCCCATTCACAATTTATTCAAGGACAAAATCATGGAAAAATTAGCAATCATTGGTTCGGGTATTTCTGGCTCTCCCATCGCCTATTATCTTCAAGATCAATATGAGGTTGATGTCTATGAAAAAAGTAGTCGTGTCGGCGGTCATGCTCACACCTTAGATTTGGATGAGGATGGTCAACGGATTTCTTTTGATACGGCTTTTGTGGTTTGTAATAAACCTAATTATCCCAACTTGATGAAATTTTTTGCTGATTTAGGAGCAGAGACTCAAGATCATTTAGGCGGATTTAATTTTTATAATTTGGATACTGGAATGCAGTTTAATTCCCTAGATCTAGAACTGCCGATGGAAGAATTCGCTCGTCAGCAACCTTCAGAATTAGTCGCTTGTTATCAAGAAGCTAAACGTTTTTTCTCAGAAGCACGGGCTGATTTTTGGGAAGGAAAAACGAGAATTTCTATGCAAGAATATCTAGATAAAAATAACTATAGCCAAGCCTTTCGAGATAACTTTGTCATGCTAATGGGGTCAGCCGTTTGGTCAATTCCTACTGATTTATTAATGGAGTTTCCCGCTTCAACTTTTATCAGCTTTTTTATGACTCATGACCAAGGCGGTTTAGGGGGAAAAACGGTCGAATGGCAAACCGTTAAAGGGGGAAGCAGTCGTTATGTTGAAAGGGTCAAAGATGCTTTAAAGAAACCCATTCGCACTGAACAAGAAGTGATTTCCGTTAAAAAAAGAGAAGACGGAAAAGTAACGATAAAAACGACCACAGATGAAGAAGTTTATGATAAGGTGGTTATGGCTACTCACGCTGATCAAGCATTAGGAATACTTGCTGAACCAACTGAATTAGAACAAAACATCTTAGGCTGTTTTAAGTATAATGAAACCGCCGTAACTGTTCACACTGATCCAGTTATTATGAACCCCGATCGCAGTAAATGGCAATCCTGGAATTATGGGCAAGTAACTAAAGAAGGAAAGCTTTATACTTATGTCACTTATTATGCCAATAAAGTACATAATTTTACCGCCAAGAAAGATTATTTTGTTTCCTTAGATACCCCCCCCATCGCCATTGATGAAGATAAAATTATCCGCATTCTTAAGTATCGACATCCAGCTTATGACATGAATACTCTAGAGGCGCAAAAACAAATTTATCAACTCAATGAAACTGGCCCTATTTACTTCTCAGGGACATATTTCCACATCAAAAAACGAGGCATTGATTCCTATGGCTTTCATGAAAGTGGCATCGGTTGTGCGGTTGAATTAGTTGAACATTTGAAAAAAGGATAATGTTTGGCAAAATACAGAATCAATAATCAGCAACTATACTCAAGTATTTTTCTTGACTCTTTTGAGTAAATTTAACTACAGCTAACTGTTAGTTTCTTAAAAGAAGTTGAAAAATTCTGCTCTTTGCTGAAACCTCCTTTAGGATAGAGAAAACATTCTTGACTACAAACTCTAAAAAATTGACACAGGAGATTTAACAATGAACTCAAAACATCTAGCAACTCTATTAGGATTAACCTCTGTAATCGCTCTTAATCCTGTTCTTCCCGTTAAAGCTGAACCCGTTATTTATATTGAAACAGGGGGGAAAGACAGTCTTCACTTTGATCCTAATGTACTAGCCGTGTTGGAAAGTATTGGTTTATCTTTGGCATCGGTTGAGAATACTGATACTCCCGCACAGGGATATGATTATGCTTTTGATATTCTTCCTCCAAGTTATGACCCTAATATAAGAGGAACGGATTGGGTATTTAGTTACGATGGAGAAACAGATAATTATGAGGCGATTAGTGGAACAACTGAATTGACTGGAAGTGTCTTTTTCAACGTTGATCAAACTAAACTTAATCTTCCTCCTGTGTTCGAGATCGGGGATTTTTCTGCCTTCTTTGAAGTTAATACCGATCCCAATATTCCTGAGCCTTACTTTGTTTTTGTGAGAGATACAGCCAACACAGGTCTTCCAGTTTTTAGCACCGTAGCACCCGGCTTACCTAATGTTGATTTGGTCAATAATACTTGGATTCTAGAACCTTTAGGAATTCTTTTAACGAAAGAGTTTAGTGATTATTTAATAGCAGCAGGAGCAACACAATCGGTTGAAGGATTACAAGTTGCTGTAGCCAGAGGAGATCGTACTTTTATTCCTTTTGCTACTTCTGTTCCCGAACCTACGAATCTTGTAGGAATTTTTTCGATTGCTGGCTTAGGGTTAATTATGAAGCTCAAAAAGTCGGTTTAGTTAACCTCTGCATAACTAGAGGGCTCTCTTGGGTTTGGTGGGTAAAATGTGTTCTAAGATACAGTCCTGCTGGCGAGCGAGTGGAAGGAACCACAGAGACACAAAGGACACAGAGATCGATCACTCCTATATAAGTTAAACTTATCACACAAAGAATAAGAGAGCCACTAGAGTTGTTGTGTAATAATTAGAAAAGCTTGAATCTCTGCCACAATCGAGTGTTTAGTAATTTTAAACTATAATTTCTGTCACTCCACTCAATTAAAGTAAGAGATTCAGCCGTTTTGATTGTTACTTTGCAACAACTCTAATGATTACTTGTCATTTTGCTATATAGGGAAATTGTTCATGAATTCTTTGTTTTCATCTATTGGATTAGCATTAATTGCAACCACTTCTGCAATGTTCGTTCCTGTAACTACTATAGCAGCGACGTTTGACTATAGCCCATCTTCCGCACTTCTTAACATTCAATTGATAATTTTTACTAATACATTGCTTACAACCCATTGCCAGTAAGGATTATAGCTACAATGATGGATTTTTATCAAGGTGAAGAATTGTA
>NZ_SFBV01000190.1:0-12811 GCF_007095585.1 Microcystis sp. M_OC_Ca_00000000_C217Col | reverse complement strand
ACAAATATGATTTTGTTTACCTTGTTTATTGATGCCATTTTTACGGATATGGGTAGATTTACATTCAGGGCATTGCATTTTGATTTCCTCCATTCATATCTCTATTATGCAACGCCCTACCATTACCTGTACCAACCCCTCATCCAGCAATTCCCGATTTTCCTGTAAGATTCGGGGTTCATCGCTATTATTGCAAGATAATAGCTGATTAATGAGGTTTAGGTAGGCTTGGGTGCGTTGTTCGTTCATGGCGTGGCGGCTGGGGAATTGATGGGTAGGGGCGAAGCATTCGGATAGAAAATTTAGGGTTTCAGCGATAGGTTATTGTCCGAATGCTTCGCCCGTACAGGGATTGAATGGGGAGATTATCAGAATTGTATCACAGGGATGATAGGCTAAGGTTATTGCCCGGGGTAGGGGCGAAGCATTCGGATAGGAAATTTACGGTTTCAGTGATAGATTATGCACGAATGCTTCGCCCGTACAGGGATTTAATGGGGAGATTATCATAATTGTATCACAGGGATAATAGGCGAAGGTTATTGTCTGGGGTAGGGGCGAAGCATTCGGATAAAAAATCTAGGATTTTAGCGATAAGTTATTGTCCGAATGCTTCGCCCGTACAGGGATTTAATGGGGAGATTATCAGAATTGTATCACAGGGATGATAGGCTAAGGTTATTGTCTGGGGTAGGGGCGAAGCATTCGGATATAAAATCTAGGGTTTCAGCGATATGTTATTGCCCGAATGCTTCGCCCGTACAGGGATTGAATGGGGAGATTATCAGAATTGTATCACAGGGATAATAGGCGAAGGTTATTAGTTTATTGCCCGGGGTAGGGGCGAAGCATTCGGATAAGAAATTTATGGTTTCAGCGATATGTTATTGCCCGAATGCTTCGCCCCTACAGGGATTGAATGGGGAGATTATCAGAATTGTATCACAGGGATAATAGGCGAAGGTTATTAGTTTATTGCCCGGGGTAGGGGCGAAGCATTCGGATAGAAAATCTAGGGTTTCAGTGATAGATTATGCACGAATGCTTCGCCCGTACAGGGATTTAATGAGGAGATTATCATAATTGTATCACAGGGATAATAGGCGAAGGTTATTAGTTTATTGTCTGGGGTAGGGGCGAAGCATTCGGATAAAAAATCTAGGATTTTAGCGATAAGTTATTGTCCGAATGCTTCGCCCGTACAGGGATTTAATGAGGAGATTATCATAATTGTATCACAGGGATAATAGGCGAAGGTTATTGTCTGGGGTAGGGGCGAAGCATTCGGATAAAAAATCTAGGATTTCAGCGATATGTTATTGTCCGAATGCTTCGCCCGTACAGGGATTTAATGGGGAGATTATCAGAATTGTATCACAGGGATGATAGGCTAAGGTTATTGCCCGGGGTAGGGGCGAAGCATTCGGATAAAAAATTTAGGGTTTCAGCGATAGGTTATTGTCCGAATGCTTCGCCCGTACAGGTTATTTGCCCCTACATTGGCTTGAATTTATTAAGATTGTTTTCGTCTTGTTGCCAATTTTGCGGATTGTCAAGAATGTATTGCCGGATTTTTTGATAAGAATCTTCATTGCGAATGATATGTTCATAATAATTGCGATGCCAAACTTTCAGGCGATCACCACATAAAAAATTGATTTTACGAGTAGAAATTGATTTAAAATTCTGCACAATAGCCCCCAAAGATTCCGGCATTGTACCGTGAGGATATTGCGAATCGTGTGCAGCCTTTTCCAGAGCTTGATTTTGTATTACTATAATTCCATGAATATGATTGGGCATGACAATAAAAGTATCTAGTTCAATAAACTTAAAATGTAGAGGCAGTCTATACCATACTGCTTCAACAGTATCACCAAGTAAATTTCGCTCCATATTTCCTTCAACAATTTCGCCAAATAAATACTGCTTCTGATAAGAACAAATTGTTATATAATAAGCTCCATTAAGTCTATAATCATAGCCTTTCAAGCGAATAGATTGTCGATATTTTTTCAGTTCATTCATGGCATGGCGGATGGGAGATTGATGGGTAGGGGCGAAGCATTCGGATAAAAAATCTAGGATTTCAGTGATAGATTATGCACGAATGCTTCGCCCGTACAGGGATTGAATGGGTAGATTATCAGAATTGTATCACAGGGATGATAGCCGAAAAAAATCCTAGTCAATCAAACAATCAAAAAAATCATAATTTAGACACAATCATCGGTTAAAATAATAGTAATTTAGAATTAAGGATTGAGTTATGCCGCAACAAACCTGTGAAGCCGTCTTTGAAAATGGCGTTTTACGTCCTCTTGGTAATCTCCAACTCAATGAAGGACAGTGCGTTAAACTCACTATAGAATCGAATTCAATTTCCCAGGTTACTTGTCAAAAATGGTCAGAAACGGGTATAATCGCCCAGTTAACAGCAAATCCGATTAAAATTGAAGACTTCCATCCTCTTACCAGAGAAGAAGCGAATGAACGCTGGTTAATCTCAACCCTTCTTTATTGATTCTAATATTTGGCTGTATCGCTTCATTGTTAATTGTAGCGATCCTAATGCCATCCCTAAGCAACAAATAGCGACAAATATTACGAATCAAGGAAACTTGATAATTAGTACACAAGTTGTTAATGAGGTTTGCTCAAATTTAATCCGCAAAGCAGGGTTTAATAATTTACAGATTCAAAATCTACTTGAAGAATTTACCCAAGGGTGTGAAATCTTACCTGTCTCCCTCGAAACCCTTGAGTATGCCGTGAAATTACGAGATCGCTATTTAATTTCATTTTGGGATAGCCTGATTGTTGCTAGTGCAGTTTTAGGCGATGCAACTATTCTCTACTCAGAAGATATGCAAGATGGTTTAATTATCAATAATAGCTTACAGGTTATCAATCCCTTTAAAGATTTAAACTCTTAAAAAGATCATTGACGAGAACTATAGCGTTTGTTATAAAAATGAAATGTAAACTAATCTCGAAAAACTGCTTTTTCAGCTTCTTCTAAATCGTCATCACTGATCACAACATCTTTCCATAAACCTTTAATTTGAGTCTTATTGCGAGAACCTTCAAGTTGATGAATGACCGTTTTTTTTAAGGCTTCTAATTCTTCCTGAATGACTTGAATCCGAAGTAGAACATATTGACTCATGGCAAATAATACCCTTACTCTTTGATTTGATTTTTTAATACTGCATATTTTCTTGTATCACAGGGATGATAGCCGAGAGAAATCCTAGTCAGTCAAATTATCAAAAAAATCATAATTTAGACAGGATTGGGTGCGTTGTTCGTTCATGGGTTGAGATTGTTTTATAAAAGTTTTTTAAATTCTTCAATAGTTAATCCCGAACCTTTAATAATTGTTCCCATTGTATAGGCATTAATTGGATTAGCCCTTGGAATAGTGAGAATATGTTGTCCATCAGTCATGGTAATATGTTTTCCCTGTCGAACAATCTGAAATCCTGCTTTTTCAAAGGCTTTAATTGCTCGTTGATGATTAATTCCAGCAAGACTAGGCATGATTTAATTCAACTTCTACATAATAAGATTCGATCCCTTGATTTAATTCTGCAGCAACTTCTAAATAAGACTGAATTGCATCTTGAATATTATTGAGTGCTTCTTCTTTAGTTATCCCTTGAGAAGCACAACCGGGTAAACTAGGACACCAAACGGCATATCCCTCTTCTGTTTGTTTGAGATTGACTTGATATTGCATATTTTATCATCCCGTACTTAATTGAAAATTAGGCAGCACCTAATGAGGGTTGGATAGGATTGGGTGCTTTGTTCATTAATGGCGTGGCGGTTAATTCAATTATAAGCGATTCATCGGCGATCATCAAAGGTTGGGGATTGGTAGTAGGGTTGTCAAAAAGGCGATCGCACTGTATAATCTTGATTAATATATAAGCTAATTCTACTCACTTGAACTAAATCATCATGAATCAAAAACCGTACCAAGTAGAAGCATTTTGGGATCGAGAGGCGCAAGTGTGGGTAGCAGAGAGTGAAGATATTCCGGGATTAGTCACCGAAGCTGATACCATCGAAGCTTTAACAGCTAAATTACGACAGATAATTCCAGAATTATTACAACTCAATCATCTAATTACCATTGAACCTCAAAAAGCGATAACTTTTGAACTAATTAGTCATCGTCAAGAATCAATTGAGTGCGCTGTTTAGATGACTACTTCTTTAACACCTGCATTAAAAAAAATGCTCTCAGCAGCCAGATGTTATTTTGAACGTCAAGGGAAAGGAGATCATGAAATTTGGTATAGTCCTCTGACATAAAGAAGATTTGTAGTTGATAATAGTATTAAATCACGCCATACTGCTAATGCAGTTTTGAAACAAGCCGGATTATCTAAAGCCTTTTGAACGCTGTGGAATCTTCATCCATATATAAGCTAATTCTACTCATAATTAGGAAGGAGAATAATGTAATGCTTCAAGGCGATCTGCTTCCGCACCTTCGTCTGCAATTTCTGATTCTATTGTTTCTTTATTAGTATGATAGTAAGTCAAAGCATCATAAACCTGTGCCAAAGATAGATGAGGAATTTCATCGGCAATCTCTTCAGGGCTATATCCTAATTTATACCAGATCACTATTCTTCGTACAGTAACAGCAGTTCCCGCAATAATAGGACAACCTCCATGAATTTTGGGATCGCTTTTTATAAAAGTGCCAATATTGATCTCTGTTAACATAACTTTCTCTGATTCATTTTCAACTAATTAAACTACATAGGATTCTATGCTTTTATCACCATTTTAGCATAGCCTAAACATTGGTCGGGGTAGGGGCGAAGCATTCGGATAGGAAATCTAGGATTTTAGCGATAGGTTATGCCCAAATGCTTCGCCCGTACAGTGATTTTCTGCAATTGAGGAATAACTGTTGCACAAGGCGGTTCAAAGTGTAATTCCAAAGCTTCTTGAAGATTTATTACTTTCTTCTGGTGTCCCCTAGGTCTGCATACTGTAATTCTTGGGCTGCCCATTTCTCCATTTTTTTTGCTCACCTCCACCTTGATTCCTTCTTTCAAAACTATACCTATCAATCGTTTCCCCTTTTTTTAAGTTTCTTCTCTTTTTGTTAAGAAAGATCTGACTAATGGATAGGAGGACCGGACATTCAAGATAAATTTTCACAACTCGATCGCTACAACTATCCAGCCAAGAACTACAATAACCCTAGAATCTGTGTAAAAAAAGGCCTATCTATGCAACTTTCGCCCCAAGAAAAAGATAAATTACTCATTTTCACGGCGGCACTGCTCGCCGAAAGACGCAAAAATCGCGGGATCAAGTTAAATTATCCCGAAGCGATCGCCTATATTAGCGCCGCCATGCTCGAGGGTGCCAGGGAAGGTCGTAGCGTGGCTGAATTGATGAGTTACGGCACTACTTTATTAACTCGCGAGGAGGTAATGGAAGGTATCCCGGAAATGATTACGGAAGTGCAGATCGAAGCGACTTTTCCCGATGGTACTAAATTAGTTACCGTTCACAATCCCATTCACTAACAGGAGATTTTTAGCAGTTATGATTCCGGGAGAAATTATCACACCATCCGGGGAGATCGAGATTAATGTCGGTCGCGACACCCTGCGTATTTCTGTGGCTAATACAGGCGATCGACCGATTCAAGTGGGTTCCCACTATCATTTTTATGAAGTTAATCAGGCCCTGGAGTTTCAGCGCGAATTAACCAAAGGAACCCATCTGAATATTCCCGCGGGTACATCAGTTCGATTTGAACCGGGAGACACGAAAGAGGTGGAATTAGTTACCATCGCGGGAACTGAAGAAATTTATGGCTTTAATGGTTTAATTAATGGTTCCCTCAAGGGCAAGAAAAAGAAAAAGTAAGGCCTTAACGGAATCGCTCAATTATGGTAAAATCAAGGCAACGATAACTAATTCTTTCCAAGACTATGACGACGGTAAAAATTGGCATCATTGGCGGCAGTGGTTTGTATAAAATGGATGCCCTCAAGGATGTGCGGGAAGTATCCCTCGATACTCCTTTTGGTTCTCCTTCCGATGCTTTAATTCTCGGGACTTTAGAGGGAACAGAAGTTGCCTTTTTAGCGCGTCATGGCAGAAGTCACCATTTTTTACCGACCGAATTACCCTTTCGAGCTAATATTCACGCTCTCAAACAATTAGGGGTTGAATATATTATTTCCGCTTCGGCAGTTGGTTCCCTCAAAGCCGAAGTTAAACCCCTAGATTTAGTCATTCCCGATCAATTTATTGACAGAACTAAAGAGAGAATAGCGACTTTTTTTGGGGAAGGAATTGTTGCCCACGTGGCCTTTGGTGATCCCGTTTGTCCCCAATTAGCCAACATTTTAGGGGATGCCGTCGCCAGTTTAAACCTACCGGAAGTTACCTTGCATCGCGGCGGTACATACCTCTGTATGGAGGGGCCGGCTTTTTCTACTAAAGCGGAATCAAATCTCTATAGAAGTTGGGGGGCAACCGTCATCGGTATGACTAATTTAACTGAGGCAAAATTAGCCCGAGAAGCGGAAATTGCCTACGCTACCTTAGCTCTAGTTACCGATTACGATTGTTGGCATCCCGATCACGATCATGTCACGGTAGAAATGGTGATCGAAAATCTACACCATAACGCTATTAATGCCCAAAAAGTGATCCAGGAAACGGTGCGCCGTCTGGTAGCTAATCCTCCCGTTTCTGCCGCTCATTCTGCCCTTAAATACGCTATTCTTACCCGTCTAGATTCTGTTCCCGTCGCCACTAAAGAAAAATTAGCTCTCTTTCTGAAAAAATATCTTGAAGAAGTAGAGAAATAGCTGAGAAAAGTCGCCGTTAACGGAGGCAGGGGGCGGTCGGCAGAGGCCAAAAGGCAGACTTCGGCGTGAGCTTTTGTCGAACGCTTTATTCTCCCCACACCCCACACCCTGCCCCCACGAAAAACTTTTTGCCGCAGACCCTAGCTAGCTAGATATTCTCTAATGTTGGCCTTGCGTTTTCTTAATTTAGCGATCGCTTCTCGTTCGATCTGACGCACGCGTTCACGACTGATATTGAGTCGAACGCCAATTTTTGCTAGGGTGAGGGGCTGCCCATTATCTAAACCAAAACGCAGACAAATCACTTCTTTTTGTTGAGGAGTGAGGTCTGCCATCAGTTTTTCCAAATCCACTTGGAGGGAAGAATAGGCAGTGTAATCTTCGGGGGAAAGTCCCGTATCTTCCAAGAGTTCCCCTAATTCCGTGTCTTGATTGTCCCCCACCTTTAAGTCAAGGGAAAGGGGTTGACGGGACCTTTCCAAGTAGTCTCGCACCTGTTTGGGAGTTAGGTCTAATTCCTCGGCTAATTCGGCAATGGTGGCAGCGCGACCTTTATCTTGAGCTAGTTGACGCTGGGCTTTTTTGATTTTATTCAGTTTTTCGGTGATGTGGATGGGCAGACGGATGGTGCGACTTTTTTCTGCGATCGCCCGGGTGATAGCTTGGCGAATCCACCAATAGGCATAGGTGGAAAAGCGATAGCCTTTGGTGGGATCGAATTTTTCCACACCTCTTTGCATCCCAATGGTTCCCTCTTGGATGAGGTCTAATAGATCTAGATTGCGTTTTAGGTATTTTTTGGCGACGGAAACCACTAGACGCAGGTTCGCTTCTACCATCTTGCGTTTGGCGAAATCCCCTGCCCCTAATTCTCGACGCAGTTGTTCTTCACTAATTTCCGCCGCTTCTGACCACTGGCGATCGCTGGGATCGCTGCCGAGTTTAGCCCTTAGGGATTCTTTGATTTTTTCCAGAAAAATTAATCTTTGTACCTGTTTTGCGTAGAGAATTTCTTCTTCATGGCTGAGAAGGGGAACTCGGCCAATTTCTCTGAGATAGGCGCGAACTGGATCGGTGTGGTTTTTCGAGGTTTTCATGAGTGCGCGTCGGTTGAGGGTTGATATTCAGGGATTGATGGCGTTTTTCCGATTGCTTCCCCAGGGGCAGTTAAGGAGATGCTATCAGGGTTTCTTCTCGTTTTGTAAAGAGACAAGTAAGTGGTTACTCAAGGATAGAGAGAAATCCAATTGAGGATTTAATTGCCTCTATAGTTCTTTTTTTGGCTATATATAGATTTTATGGGCATAAATGGCGAGTAGTGACAAGCTTGTTTATTTAACTAATATTACAACAATTATTAAATAATGTAAAGTTTATGAGAAAAAAGAATATCCCTCTCAGGAACGCACCGATGAAGAGTAGGTTTGAGTATCCCTACTCATAGATTACCCAGAGGTTTCCAATCAGGATGCAATCTAGATGACAAAATGAGCAATTTGCTCCCCCCACCGATCGCTCTGCGATCGGTGAGGGGAGCAGGGAGTAGTCATACTAAATCCGTTGAGCAATTTTCGCCGGTATTGAACCCCTCAATGGTTCCGCTCCCCGCACTTTCCCCACCGGTGCGTTGCTGACGCTTAAGTGCTATTTTGGTTTAGTTTGGACGCTAATCGGACCATTAACCATGGTTTGACAGGCTAAACGATAATTTTCGGGTTTTTTCTTCAGACAGCGCTGCTCAAAGTCGGTTTTGGCTGAGAGATTTTCCAGACCCTCGACAATTGCCACTATACAAGTACCACACTGACCGTAACCGCCACAATTCATCAATTTACCGCCAAAAGTGTAGATATCAACGCCATTCTGGATTGCTTTCTCTCGTAAATTCGCCCCATCTGCCGCTACCACGATCTTATTCTCTTTGACGAAGTTGATGTTACCCATGACTGTCTTACCCTAAATTTTTGCAAATTAATATTAAAAAATATTAAATTTTTTTGATTGTAACATTTTTGGCTCGCTGTTCTAAATATTCGGCGATGGCAATAGCGATCGCTTTTTTACCGATAAATTTCCCCAATGCCGCTTTTGTGACCAAATAAGCCACCTGTTCCCCTTGATCGCCCTTTTCCTCGCCCCGATTAGCAATAACAGCCTGATAGCCCTTTTCTAGGCGTTTACGGGCGATTTCCAGTAACTCCTCCTGACTAACTCCCTCCTGATACTTGAAAGTCACCATCTCTAAATCGGGAAATTTTTCTCTCACCTTGTCAATCACTTTTTCCGTCGGCACAAAATTAAGATTTAACTGCCCACCACTGGGAATCTTAGCAGAAAAAGGACTTTCTAAGCGATAATCTGCCACTGCTGCCGAGAAAATCCCAAATTTATAATCTTTACTCTCTAATTCTCCCATAACCTTCCCTAGATACTCGTCATAAGTTTCAATAATTTCGTGGGGTAAATAAGCGGGGGGTGTATAGCTGCCGCGTCCGTGGATTAACTGCACCTTTGCCCCGCGCAGGTATAATTCTTCTGCAATAGCGACTCCTAACTGTCCGGTAAAACGATTGGTTAAACGACGGATATTATCGATAATCACGGGTGTGGGTCCACCAGTGACTAAAATCGGCATATTTTTCAGCACAGAATTACTGAGAATCCCACAGGCTGCCACGGTAATCTCTTTTTCCCCGGGGAGATTGTGCTTACCGTAATCATCCCGGGGTGGCATAATCTCGACTCCCCAGCGATCGAGAGTTTGCAAAGATTCGGTCAGAATAGCATTATGTAAACTGCCGTGCATGGTGGGGACGAGCAGAATTTTAGTTTTTCCCTTTTCCTGTCGTCCTAAGGCCGAGGCCAAGCATGAAGTGATCACTCCGTCAGCGATTCCGTAACGAAACTTATTAATCGTGTTATAGGTAGCGGGGGCGACTAAATAAAGATCAAAGGGAGATTGATCGCTTAAATGTTCTGCTTTTGCCGTTAATTGACTAACTACGGGATTAACCGTACTCCATTCCAAAGCTTCCTTAGTGACGTATCTTAAAGCTTCTTCTGAGACAAAAGCCACGACTGTAGCCCCGAATTTCCGCAAAGATCGGGCAATTAGCGGCGCTTTCATGGCCGCAATCCCTCCCGTTACCAGTAAAGCAATACGTTTACCCCAGAGATGATGACTCTCTAAGGGTACTTCGCGATCGCCTAAGTCCGAATCCGTCGGAGAAGAGAAATTCCAAGTCATAAATTTGGGGAAATGGGGAAATGGGGAAATGGGGGAATGGGGACATGGGTACATGGGTACATGGGGGAATGGGGACATGGGGGAATTCAACTAAAAAACCCCAAAACCCCAAAACCCTAAAATCTCAATACCCAACACCTTCTAACTGATAACTGATAACTGATCACTGATAACTGATCACTGATAACTGATTTGAAGATTTGTCTATCCCTGACCGAGAAACTGGTTATGCTAGTAAATAAAGGGTTGCTGTATTTCGGTGTTCTTATGATTGACAAAATTTTAACTAAAGTTCGATCGCTTGCCAAGCCGCTATTAGTTCTAGGATTAGTGACAACGCTGATTTTAGGTTCTATTCCCAGTGCTTTGGCGGCATCGGGGGGTAGAATGGGGGGCGGTAGTTTTCGCGCCCCTAGTCGCAGTATTAGCCCTTCTAGAGGTGGTGGTTACAGTTCCCCCGGTTACGGTGGGGGTATTGGTTTTCCCTTCCTCTTGCCCTTCTTTTGGGGTGGTGGTGGCGGTGGCTTAATTTCTCTGTTAATCTTTTTTGCTATTGCCAATTTCCTCGTTAATGCTTTCCGTAATGGTGGAGGCAGTGATGAAAACGGTATGGCTGTTGAACCGGGATATGAAACCGTCTCCGTGGCTAAAGTACAGGTGGGTTTGTTGGCTAATGCCCGTTATCTGCAACAAGAATTAAATCAAATCGCCCTAACAGTCGATACTAGCACCTCCGAGGGACGCGTCGAAGTCTTACAAGAATCGGCCCTGGCCCTGTTACGTCATCCGGAATACTGGGTTTATGGTAACGTCGATTGCCAACAAACCAGCCTCAGCAGTGCAGAAGCGAAGTTTAATCAGTGGTCTCTCAACGAACGCGGTAAACTAACGGCGGAAACCTTAACTAATTACAATAATCAACTGCGTCAAGGTTCTCAAGAAAATATTTTACCCGAATCGGCTGGGGAATTAGCTAAAAGCGCACCGGAAGGCTATATTTTGGTGACTATTTTAGCTGGCATCGTCGGTAAATTTTCCCTACCGAAAATTAATGATTCCCAAGACTTGAAACAGGCCCTGCAACAAATTGGTAGTATGGGAGGCGATCGACTTTTAGCGGTAGAAGTGATTTGGACTCCCCAAAGCGAGGGTGATATTCTCAGTCAAGACGACATTCTCGCCAATTATCCCGATCTGAAATTAGTGTAGTTTGTCGGGGGATAACCCTAGATATTGCCCAAAATCTCCCTGTAAAAGGGAGATTTTTTGATTATTAAGGATATTGCCGCCGTTAACAATATAATTCCTGAATCCACTGCCATTCTTGGGCTAATCCTTCGGCTAAAGAAACTTGGGGATTATAACCTAGAATAGTACGGGCTTTGGTGACATCGGCGGCGGTGTGACGGGCATCTCCTCGGGCGAGTCCTTGATGCGATCGCTCGATCGGTTTACCGATGACTTTTTCCATAGTATCCAAGACATCCAGCAAAACCACGCGACTACCACCACCAATATTAAACACCTCCCCCACCGCTTCCGGCACTACGGCAGCGGCTAAATTAGCGGCTACAGCATCGCTAATAAAGGTAAAATCGCGGGTTTGTTTGCCATCCCCGTAGATGCCGATGGCTTTATCTGCGATCGCTGATTGAAAAAACTTATGGAAAGCCATATCGGGACGTTGCCGCGGTCCATAAACGGTGAAATAACGCAAGGCAGTGACGGGAACGTTAAAATTCTGGTGATATAGCCAACAGAGTCTTTCTGCCGCTAATTTGGTGATGCCGTAGGGTGAAACTGGTTGGGGACAAAGGGTTTCGGGAGTCGGCATCGTTTCCGCATTGCCATACACCGAGGAAGTGGAAGCAAAAACCATCCGTTGTAAAGACGGGGTTTCCTTAGCGGCCTCAAGAATAATTTGAGTAGCATTTATATTCCTTTCGGTATATTGACGAAATCCATCACCCCAGCTTGCTCTGACTCCTGCTTGGGCTGCCTGATGGAATAATACTTCTACTCCTTGCAACAGTTGTCGCCAGTCGAGGGCTTGTATATCCGCTTCGATTAACTTAAATTCGGGATATTTGGCTAGAATATGGGCATTTTTGCGCTTTAAACTGGGGTCGTAATAATCGTTAAATTGATCGATCCCGATCACCTGATCTCCTTGTTCTAAAAGCTTTTCTGCCAAGTTAGAACCGATAAAACCCGCGACACCAGTAACAATATGAGTAGCCATTTAATCCTAGTCGTTGATATTTTGTATCGATTGTAAGCTAAGACGCATTTAAGTAGGGTTTGCGGCAAAAAATTTTCAGGGAAAAAGTCCAGGAATTTTCGCCCCGATCCCTCCAATGGCTGGCACTTTTTGAGGTCAAAAAAGTCTAAAAGTCTTATCCAACAAGGTTTTTAGATTTATTCAGCCAACCCTAGATCGATGTCTATTTTAGCAGTTGCGGCGATCGCTTGCCACTGTGCTTGGGTGATGGGATAACCTCGTTGAAAAGGATTATTGGATCGAAGTTTGCAAAAACTGCGACACGCCTTATATGCTACAATTCACAAGCTGGGGCGAGAGAAACTAGACCTCTTGCATAATTTTTTTATGGTATAATATAAGGTTTTGCTTTTTTCTCAATTCTTAGATTGAAGTGGAAAAAAGAATAAAATGTGATCTTAGGTCAGGAAATCATCTATAATT
>NZ_SFBV01000019.1:0-11798 GCF_007095585.1 Microcystis sp. M_OC_Ca_00000000_C217Col | reverse complement strand
GATAACTGATAACTGATAACTGATAACTGATAACTGATAACTGATAACTGATAACTGATAACTGATAACTGATAACTGATAACTGATAACTGATAACTGATAACTGATAACTGAAATTAGGCGAGATAATCCTGTAAAGCTTTCACCTCTAAAGGTTGGGATTGCAGGGATTTTAAGGCCGCTACCGTCGCTTTTGCCCCAGCGATAGTGGTGATAATTGGTAACTTATAATCGAGGGCAGTACGGCGAATTTGTCGGCCATCGTTTTGGGATTCTTCACCACTGGGAGTATTGACAATAAACTGAATCCAGTCATTTTTGATCCAATCGATAACGTGGGGACGACCTTCGTGAATCTTTAGCACTAAATCGATATTTTCGCAACCGTTTTCTAACAAAACTTTACGAGTTCCAGAAGTGGCGACGACGCGAAAACCGAGGGATTGCAGATCCTTAACCACGGGGACCATGGGGGTTTTATCGCGATCGCTCATCGAGACGAAAACCGTCCCACTGGTGGCTAAAATCACGCCGGCGGCCATTTCTGCTTTAGCGAAAGCTTTGCCAAAATCGCTGTCAATCCCCATTACTTCCCCTGTAGAACGCATTTCTGGTCCCAGGAGAGTATCAGCACCGGGGAACTTCTGGAAGGGTAAAACCGCTTCTTTGACGGCAATATGACGGGGAATTGCTTCGCTGATGATACCCAATTCCGTCAGGGTTCGGCCCGACATGACGAGGGAGGCAACTTTTGCCAGAGGAACTCCCGTTGCTTTGGAAACGTAGGGAACAGTACGACTAGCGCGGGGATTCGCTTCTAAGATATAAACTGTCTCCCCCTGTACCGCATACTGGATATTCATCAAACCGATTACTTTTAAAGCTTTCGCTAGTTCCACCGTCCATTGTCGAATTGTGGTTAAAACCGAGGCGCTCAGGGACGTATGGGGGATAGAACAGGCAGAATCGCCCGAATGTACGCCTGCTTGTTCGATATGTTCCATTAATCCCCCGATAACGACTGTTTCCGTGGCATCTGACAGGGCATCCACATCCACTTCGATGGCATTTTCGAGGAATTTATCGATTAAAATCGGGTGATCCGGTTCTATCTGTACCGCATACTTCATATAGCGTTCCAATTCGCTATCGGAATAGACGATTTCCATTGCCCGACCGCCTAAAACATAGGACGGACGTACTACGACTGGATAACCAATACGTTGAGCCACTGCTTGGGATTCTTGGAAACTGCGGGCAATACCGTTGGGAGGTTGTCGGATATCTAATTGTCGGAGGATTTGTTCAAAACGTTCCCGATCTTCGGCAGTATCGATCGAATCGGGTGAAGTTCCCCAAATTTTGGTATTTACGGGACAATTAGGCGATTCTAAATATTTTTGCAGGGGAACGGCCAGTTTTAAGGGAGTTTGCCCACCGAATTGAATAATTAAACCCTCTGGTTGTTCCGCTTCGATGATATTTAAGACATCCTCTTTAGTCAGGGGTTCAAAGTAAAGGCGATCGCTGGTATCGTAATCGGTGGAGACAGTTTCCGGGTTAGAGTTGACCATAATCGTCTCAAAACCGGCTTGACTGAGGGAAAAAGCGGCATGACAACAACAGTAGTCAAATTCTATCCCCTGGCCGATGCGATTGGGACCACCACCGAGGATCATCACTTTGCGTTTATCGGAGGGTAAAACTTCCGATTCTACCTGTTCGTAGGTGGAATAATAATAGGGTGTTAGGGCCTCAAATTCTGCCGCGCAGGTGTCCACCATTTTATAGACTGGAACAATACCTAAACCCTTGCGATAACTTCTCACTTCGTCCTCGCTGCTGTTGGTGGCGAAGGCGATTTGGCGATCACTAAAACCCTGTTGTTTAATAGCGAATAAGTCCTCTTGGCTGAGACTTTTCAGGGGAGTTCGTTTGAGAAACTTCTCGGTTTCCATCAAATCGGCCAATTTATCGAGGAACCAGGGATCAATCCCGGTTAGTTCGTGGATTTCCTCCCCATTCATGCCCAATTTAAAAGCATGATAGATACTATAAACTCGTTCGGGGTTAGGTGTCCGCAAACCGGCGCGGACTTCCGAGAGGGGGGGGAGAGTTTCGATTTTATCGCAACCAAAGCCAAAACGTCCCGTTTCTAGGGAGCGAAGAGCTTTTTGAAAGGATTCTTGGAAAGTTCGACCGATAGCCATGGCTTCCCCGACGGATTTCATCTGGGTGGTTAGAATCGGTTGGGAGCCGGGGAATTTCTCGAAGGCAAAGCGAGGAATTTTGGTGACGACGTAATCGATAGTCGGTTCAAAGGAAGCCGGGGTTTTTTTGGTGATATCGTTGGGAATTTCGTCTAAAGTGTAGCCTACTGCTAGTTTAGCGGCAAATTTAGCGATCGGGAATCCCGTAGCTTTCGATGCTAGGGCCGAAGAACGGGATACCCGGGGATTCATCTCAATCACGATTACGTCGCCGTTAGTGGGATTAACGGAGAATTGGATGTTTGATCCGCCGGTTTCTACGCCAATTTCCCGAATAATTGCCTTAGAATAGTCCCGGAGGCGTTGGTATTCTTTATCGGTCAGGGTTTGGGCGGGCGCAACCGTAATCGAGTCGCCGGTATGAACCCCCATCGGGTCAAAGTTTTCGATCGAACAGATGATCACCACGTTATCGGCTAGATCGCGCATTACCTCTAATTCGTATTCTTTCCAGCCAATTAGGGATTTTTCGACGAGAATTTGCGATGTAGGCGAACAATCTAGCCCATACTGAGCCATCGGTTCAAATTCTTCTTGGTTATAGGCAATACCGCCCCCGGTTCCTCCTAAAGTGAAGGCAGGCCGGATAATGAGAGGATAGGAACCGATCTGATGACCGATCGCTTTTGCCTCCTCTAAATTGTTGGCAATCCCCGAAGGACAGACGGGAACACCGATTTTCTCCATTGCTTTTTTGAATAGTTCCCTATCTTCGGCTTTTTCAATAGCGGGAAGTTTTGCCCCGATCAGTTCCACGTTATATTTTTCTAAAACGCCGCTTTTGGCTAAAGCTACCGCAGTATTCAGGGCAGTTTGACCCCCCATAGTCGGTAGAATCGCATCGGGGCGTTCTTTGGCGATAATTTTCTCGACAATTTCCGGCAGAATCGGTTCAATGTAGGTGCGATCGGCCATTTCTGGATCGGTCATGATCGAGGCGGGGTTAGAATTGACTAAAATTACCTCATAACCTTCTTCTCGCAGAGCTTTACAGGCTTGAGTTCCCGAATAGTCGAATTCACAGGCTTGTCCGATGACAATCGGGCCAGCGCCCAAGATTAGGATTTTTTGTAAGTCATCACGGCGTGGCATAGGCTTAGGGTTGCTTGAGGATAAACCCCAATCATTGTATATGTTGTCACCCTCGATCCCGCAAAGCTTTATTTAGGTTTAATGACCTTATTGTGTCCCTCAGCCTTCAGCCTTGAATCAGTGATCAGATCTGAGCCTTGTACTAGCGACTGTTCACTATCTCCCCGCTCCCCAACACCCAACCGATCACCGAATAGGTACTAATAATATTTGGCAACAATTGTCAAACAATTGTAAAACTTCGTTATATTTAAGGAGCATTTGAGAGACTAAGGAGCAGCGGAGTTGTGGCTTTATACGCGGATTTGCATCGGCATTTAGGGGGATCGGTAGTACCGAGAATTCTCTGGCGCTACTTTCACAGACATGAGCGGGATTTAGCGGCCAAATTCCAGGAATACCCCGCTTTTGAGGAATTTTACACCCGCAAACGCAATAGTTTAGATGAGTATTTGGAATTACACACCCTCGTCGAAAGTGTTCAAACCGCCCAAACTTTGCCCTATTTTATCTATCGTCTGATTCGCGGTGCTTACATCTTCGAGAATCTTGCCTATTTAGAATTGCGCTATACTCCCTACTATCGCACCGACGAACATTTGAACCAAACAGAGCGAATCGAGCAAATGCGCTCGATTGTCGAGATCGTCGGTCAAGCCTCGAAAATGAGCGAATATCCGATTATTACCAGTCAAATTCTCTGTATGCACTCGCGACTTCCCTACGAAGTCAACAAAGCGATCGTTGATCTGGCCCTAGAGATGAGAGAATACGTCTGTGCGATCGATATTGCTGGGGGTGATTCCCACTACCAGACTCGACTAGAGGAATTTGCCGGTTTATACGGTTATGCCCAAGAAGAGGGTTTAAATACCACGGGCCATCTTTACGAAACAAAGGACGGTTGTTATCCCCAATTACTGCCCTATCTGCAAAGAATTGGTCACGGTATTCAAATTCCCCTACGATATCCAGAATTGCTGCCAGAAGTTGCCCGTCGTCATCAATGTTTAGAAGTCTGTCCCACCACCTATTTAAAAACTGGCACCCTTGAAAGTTTATCGCAATTAAAGATAGTCTTCGATCGCTGTTTTGAAGCGGGGGTTGATATTGCTATCTGTACCGATAATGCCGGTTTACACAATGTCCGGCTGCCCTTCGAGTACGAAAATTTACTCACCCTGGACGTGATCGATTTCCGACAATTACAAGCTTGTCAAGATGCGGCTTTTCGTCATGCTTTTGCCTGGCCCTACAGTCAAAAACCCGCCTCACTTTTAACTGGTTTGTTATCAGTGGATAATCCCAAATTACCGGTTTATCAGTAACAGAATTAACTTTAGTTCGGGTTAAGCAAATTCTTTACCGCTCCCGAACTATAGCGTTTTCCGACTCTCCTGCATCTGGTTTGGGGAATTCTACTGAATCTTGATTAAACTCAACCCAAAGAGAGTATAGGTACAGAGAGAGCCGAGACCGAACATCAGGGAACGAGCGATCGGGACATTAGTGATATAAAAAAGGGAAAATAGAAGCCGGAGGATCACGAAAGCGATCGCACAGACAGCGGCCAGGGATGAGGATACTCCTGTAACGTAGGCCATGAGAGCGGCAGCACTATAGATCATAAAGGTTTCAAAACCATTTTGATGGGCCCAAGTTGCTCGTTTAGCGTAGTCTGGGAGTTGGTCGAACATGGCCCGGGGAGCGGAGGTATCGTAACCCACCTTAGCTCTAGCGTAAGCCACCAGCAGAAAAGGTAGATAGACAGAGATAGCGGCAGCCACTATCGAATAGAGAAGAATGGCACTGACGGAGAGATTCATCGCTGAATTTAGTCAAAATAAAATAGGGTAACTAGCTTGCGTTGATCTTCCGCTTCCGCGCAGGTTTGCAAAAGGGTCTGACTGTCGTGGAAAGCAAAACAGATTAACTGTTGACAACGATTGATAATCTCGCGATTACAGAGGCTGCTGGCTTCCCCTAGGGATAGATGGTCATTTTCGGGACATTCCACCAGATGGATAACCTGCTGGAGTTGTTCTTGGGATTCCAGGGGCTGGCGATCGAGACTTTGGGGTAAGATCACGGTTAACAGATTAGGATCTGCCCGCATTGCCCCCTTAATGACGGCGGAATTGGTTCCCGTCGCCCCGGAGGTCATAATCCGATTGCCCGCCAGCACGAGGGCATAGGCCATCATTTCGATCAATTGCTGGTGTGTGATGGGAACGTGACGGGAACCCAATAAGGCGACGCGCTTAGAACCGGTCTGCTGAATGGCGGCTAGTTCTTGAGCTAGAGTGTCTAGGGTGTTAGTGGTATCTACAGATTGACTCAAAGACTTTTACTGCAAATTCGGACTGATTAACCGTCCGTTATTGTAGCATCCAATTGTCATAATCGGAAATTTGGCCCAAAAAACCCCAGCTACCGATCGAGGTGTCCTTTCTGTGGCAGTCTCCTTGAGCCGTCAGAAATTGTTATTGGTGGGGAAGTGCCTCTAGATTCTGCTGTAAGATAGGTGCATAGACGATATTTACCCCAGAGCCATGACCACTTCTCCTGTTCCCCAAGGGGACGATTTTAGCGATCGCCAGATCCGTCCCGTACAATATCGGGATTTGGAAGACATTGAAGCTTTAACCCTGGATGACTTCGATGAGGATATTGATCGTCGCGCCCAAAATTTCCGCACCCAGGTGCAGCAGGTGCGGCCTTGGTTTGGGTTATTTAAAATTCTCAGTTTTTTTCCCAATCCTCTCCAACACCGTTTTCATGTCTATGTGGCTGAGTCCATGGCCAATCGGGGAGAAGAAGGGAAAATTCGCGGGGCAATCCAAGTCACCCCTTTTAATAGTAGTCGCAGCACTTGGCGGGTGGAACAGGTGCGGGTGCATCCAGGGGAGTCTTTAAGCGAACCCAAGGGCATCGGGGCGCAATTACTGCGTTATTGTCTAGAAACGGTTTGGGAAGCGCGCACCTGGGTGTTAGAGGTTAATATCAATCAAAAGGACAGTTTGGCACTTTTTCGGCAACACGGTTTTCAGCCTTTGGCAGAATTAACCTATTGGTCTTTACCGCCGCAATTATTACAGGAATTGAGCAAACAAGAGGCAGATTTACCGAATTTACTGCCTGTGAGCAATGCTGACGCTCAATTGCTCTATCAGTTAGATTGTGTGTCTATGCCGCCGCTACTGCGTCAGGTATTTGATCGCCATATCCAGGATTTTAAAATCAATTTAGTTGATAGTTTGCTCGGTCGCTGTCAAGGTTGGTGCGGCGGTCCGCAAATTAGTCGCGGTTACGTTTTTGAACCGCAACGAAAAGCGGCGATCGGTTATTTTGAATTAATTCTATCTAATCGGGATGAGCGACCCCATCAAGCGAAATTAATTGTCCATCCCGCCTACACTTGGCTCTATCCTAAGTTATTAATCCAGATGGCCCAGATCACTCGCAAGTATCCCGCTCGCTCGCTAGAGTTGATATCTGCTGATTATCAGCACGAAAGACGGGAATATCTGGAACAATTGGGAGCAATCCGCAGTTCCCACACCCTGATGATGTCGCGCTCGGTATGGCACAAAATCCGCGAAACTAAGCCAGAAAATTCCGCCCTGGCAGAAATGCTGCAGGGTTTACAACCGGTGCCGCGAACTCCCATCCCTAGTCGGATGTCTTGGTTAAAATGGCCCAATAATCCCCCCCTAGACTCCCTCGACAGTCCGGGAGAACTTCCCCCAGTTAAACCGCCCTCGGAACCCCCCGATCAGGGGCATCCAGTGTGATGGAAAGAGTCGCCGCCTTGGGCTTAGATATCGGCAAAAAACGGGTAGGAGTGGCAGGATGTGACGGCACAGGTTTAATCGCCACCGGTTTAACCACGATTATCCGTTCTTCCTTTGTTGCTGACCTACCACAGTTTGAGGCAATTGTCAAGGAAAGAAATATTAAGATTTTGGTAGCGGGACTGCCCTATACCATGGCGGGAGAGTTAGGATTTCAGGCCAAACAGGTACAAAAATACGCCCAGAAACTAGAGATCGCCTTGGATTTGCCCCTCGAATACATTGATGAGCGTTGCACGTCCCTAGAGGCGGAAGAATTCTTAAAAGCCAAAAAACAGTTTTCCTCTTGGGATAAGGGAGCGATCGATCGGGAAGCGGCGGCGATTATTTTACAACAATGGCTCGATCGCCGAAGGCGAGTTAATACTGTTGTTTGAGGAGTTGACGGCAAGGGTTAATCACAGAAACCAAAAACCTAACTAATACTATCCAAAATTACTCATGACTTATGCTATAATAGCTTTATGAGTAAGTTAACCATATCGGAAGCCGCTAAATTGAAAGGTGTAAGCGTATCGACGTTAAGGCGTTGGGAGTCTGAAGGTAAACTAATTCCAGAACGGACTGCTAATGGGCATCGTCGTTATACAATTTCTCAGTTGCTTGGAGTAAAAGAGAATCTTTCCTATACTGTTGGCTATTGTTGTGTTTCTAGTCATGACCAAAAGAAAGATTTAGAACGTCAAAAAGAAGTTGTCGAACTGTTTTGCGCTCAAAACGGTTGGCAAGTTGAAATTATAGACGACTTAGGTTCAGGACTTAACTACAACAAAAAAGGATTAAAGCGATTAATTCGGTTGATTGTTGATAGTAAAGTAGAGAGATTGGTCTTAACTCATAAGGATAGATTACTTAGATTTGGTAGTGAACTAATCTTTAGTCTGTGTGAGCAATTCGGAACTGAAGTTGTCATTATCAATCGAACTGAAGACAGTACATTTGAGGAGGATTTAGCGCCGGATGTCTTAGAAATCATTACGGTATTTTCCGCTAGATTGTATGGCTCTAGAAACCATAAAAATAGAAAAATCGTAGAGGAGTTAAGAGACGTTGCTACTAGGATTCAAGACTGAGTTAAAACTAAATAATCAACAACGCTCATTATTAGCCCAACACGCAGGAACCGCACGTCATGCTTGGAATTGGGGTTTGGCTTTAACCAAGCAAATTTTAGACCATAATCAAGCTAACCCTGATGAAAAAATCAAGTTTCCTACGGCTATTGACCTTCATCAATGGTTGGTAGCATTGGTAAAATCAGAGCATGATTGGTATTACCAAGTGTCTAAATGCGCCCCCCAATGGGCGTTAAGAGCTTTATCTGATGCTTGGAAAAGATGCTTCAAGAAGATAGCTAAACCACCAAATTTCAAGAAGAAAGGTAAACAGGATAGTTTCACTTTAGATGGGAGCATTAAAATTGCCCATCAAAAGATAAAAGTTCCTGTGATTGGTTGGTTAAAAACTTACGAGCGGCTACCTGATGGATACCAGCCAAAATCTGTTACTATTAGTAAAAAAGCTAATAGGTGGTTTATTAGTTTTAAGATGGAAGTTGAACAGCAAACAACCAATAAAACTTATGATGTAGTTGGTTGTGATCTAGGAATTAAATCTTTGGCTACTTTATCGACAGGTGAAACGTTTGAAGGCTCTAAAAGTTATCGTAAATACGAAAAACAATTAGCCAGACTTCAATACTTGAACCGACATAAGGTAAAAGGTTCAAATAATTGGAACAAAGCCCAACGGCAAATAGCTAAACTTCATTTTAAAATAGCTAATATCCGTAAAGATACGTTACATAAACTCACCACTTATTTAGCCAAGAACCACGGCCAGATAGTAATTGAGGATTTAAATGTGTCTGGGATGATGGCTAATCACAAATTAGCTAAAGCCGTTCAGGATATGGGTTTTTACGAGTTCCGAAGACAACTTGATTATAAAACTCAGTTGTATGGTTCGGAATTAATCATAGCCGATAGGTGGTTTCCTAGCAGTAAAACCTGTTCCAATTGTGGGTACAAAAAAGAGTCTCTATCTTTAACTGAAAGAGTTTTTGAGTGTGAGCAATGCCATGTAGTTTGCGGTCGAGACTTGAACGCTAGTCTGAATCTAGCTTCTTTGGCGGTGAGTTCCACCGTGTCAGCTTGTAGAGTAGATAGTGCCGACACTACTACAGTGAAGCAGGAAGTTAACGTCAAATTTGCTCATGAGTAGATTTGAGTAAGTTTAACAGAACGGAACTGGTAGCCAAAGCCTCTATTGACACTCCCCGAAGCGCTCATGGGAGGGAGTGTCAACTCTACCAATCACCGCCGCCGCCACCCCCACCGCTACTGCCACCGCCGAAATCACCACCATCATAACCGCCACCACCATAACCACCACCATCATAACCGCAATAGTCGCTATTGCCGTTGCTGCCACCACTGCGGCCACCTCGACCATTGCCACCAACGGCACAACGAAAATAAACAAAATATAGAATTAACATCAAGGGAAAAGACACTCCCACCATCAGGATAGCCAAAACAAGATGAAGAATGGACATTGCGATTTGAGGCTTAAATTCAGTTTGTCGCAACCCATAAGCACTACGGAGAAACCCGCTCACAACTGTTACACCTGCTCGAATACCTTCTTCGTAGTTTCCCGTTTTGAAGCTAGGAATCATGCAGGTGTAGATAATATCCTTGACCTGAGCATCGGGTAAAAATCTTTGGACTCCATAACCGGTCTCGATTTCTACCCGTCTATCCTTGAGGGAAACGAGGATTAAAACCCCGTTATCTTGCGATTTTTTGCCGATTTTCCAACGATTAAATAGGGCTGTGGCGTAGGCTTTGGGGGTAGGATAGGGTAAGGTATCGGGGACGGTGACAACAGCAATTTCTGCGCCGGTTTCTACCTCTAATTTGGCTATGTCACCGGAAATTTGCGTAACACCCGCCCGACTTAAAATATTAGCTCGATCGCTGACCCATAATCCCCCGTGCGGATTTAGTTTCGGTATTTGTTCGATGGGAATAGCGTTGACTAAGGGGGGTAAAATAACAGGGGGAAGAGCGAACATTGTCACCAGAAAAATTCCTAGGGGCAAGGGGCGAATTTTAATCATTTTCCTGTCTCTCCATCGGTTTGTAGTCTTGTTTTAGCAATAATGCGGGTTTTCTTTAAATCTCCCTCGCTCAATTCTTCTCCCACCTGTAAACGGGTGGCATTAGTTTGGAGGACAGTGGCGGCGTTTTTTTCTCCCAATTGTAAGGCGGTTTTGGCGGCGGTTTGTAGCATGGTGGCGGCGGCTGCTCGATCGCCCTGTTTTAATTTTTCTTCAGCGATTTGGGTTTGACGATATTTGGCTAAAGTCAGAGTCGATTTCTGAACTTGCTCGTTTAATTGGGATTGATAGATAGCTTGGGAGGCGATATCAAGGCTAACAGTCGCAGTTTCTAGCCCTTTTTGACCAGAAGCGGGATCATCGTAGCGAATCTTCACCTTAGCTATGGTATAAGTACCGGGGGGAATTTGGTCGATATAGAGATTGAGGAGGATAATTTTTTCTTCATCTATCATTAAATCACCCAAACGGGTGATGTAAAAATTGCCCTCTTTTTGTAGGCTCATTTCTATAGTTTCTGGGGCAACTTGGGCAATGGGTTTTAACTCCGCTAAATGAGTCCGAGCATCTAATTCTAATTGCAGGAAAGCGTTAGTTAACCGGACAGATTGCAAACGGTTAAATAGACGAGTAAATTCAATTAAAGCCTGTTCGGGTCTTTCGATATAAGATAAACTTCCGCCAGCGATATCGGCAATTTTTTCTAGGATATCTTGATTCCAATGATCGCCAAAACCGAAGGTATTTAAGGTGATACCGTACTCAGCTGCTACTGCGGCTAATTTTAAACAGCGTTGATTATTTCCGTGTTCATTTTCACCATCGGTAAGCAGAAAAATATGAGACACATAACCTTTGCTGCCGGTGGAACTTTCTTGAATACCTAATTTTATCCCTTCATCGATCGCCGTACCTCCTCCCGCTTGTAATCGTTGAATTTTTGAGCGAATTAAGGTCAGATCATCCTGTCGCAATTGGGAGGGAAGAATAACTTTGGCGCGATGATCAAAAGCTATCACCGAGAGACGATCATTAACCCCGAGGGATTCTATTAAACTGAAGGCCGCTTTTTTGACCGTTTCTAGGGGTTTTCCCTGCATAGAACCGCTATGATCGAGAACTAAACAAAGATTAATCGGTAAATTTGTGTTAATCTGTTCACTGGTGGCGGCGATCGATAGCATCAGTTGACGTTGACTGCTGGTTTGATTAGCGTCGATATGACTATCACTCAAGGCCGATTTTAGAGTTACCCGCATAAGAGTTTTTAATCGTGGTCGTTGATATTTCTATTGTAATGAGTATAATTAGATTTGTGCTTATTTTCCCATCCGACATCGAGTTATACTTTGCACGGCTACAACTTGCATTTTTTACTCAAGGACAATAATATAGTTTAAGAGTCATAATTAGAAGCAAAGCACTCATTAAAAACATGATTAACCTAGAATTCACGGA
>NZ_SFBV01000189.1:0-18491 GCF_007095585.1 Microcystis sp. M_OC_Ca_00000000_C217Col | reverse complement strand
GACTCTGTGTAAGACAGTACATGGTTTTTTAACTGTGGTATGCGACGGTGGTGGAAGCAGAAACTTAAATCGTGAGGTTTAGGAATCGCCGCACTTTTAGGGCGGCGAGGATGTCAACGGCGGTCAGATTGCCATAATCAGGGATTAAGTTGCGGCTTAAGACAGAACACTGTGGAAGGGACGGGGAGACGAGGAGAGGTGAGATACTTGCCCAACTCCCCCATTCCGAAACTGTCCCGCTTGAAACCGGTAGCCCTTCACCGTTCCCAGGGGTGACTGCCATTGCCGCTCAACCTCCAGACGTATCTGCCGGCTCTGGCTGCTCGAACGAGTTCTCAGTGGGCGTAACTGACTCCGCCGGCTTGCTTCCTGGCAAGATCTCAAAGTCCGGGGTGAACTGGACTAAGAGGCTCTGGAGTCGCACCAAGACCTGAGCATCGCCCTCTAGCTTCACCTTCCCTTCGCCAATCAGGGCAGGAAATGTGGCTATCCCAGCCATAATCAACTCCAGATCGCTACGGTCGATCGTGATGGTGAGGTCAGGATTTTTGGCCTGGAATCCCTTGATGTTTGTCAGGGTTGAATTACTCATTTCCACCGCAAATTTCTCACCGTTGTCCGGTGTGAGCAAATTGATGGTGAATTTCATCCCTTCCGCTTTCTGGCTATCTAGACGAATGCCGATGAAGTCGAGCCAGAGTTGGGTGGACATGGCGCGAACCGTATCGGGGGTGACTGTCTTGGCCGTGACCCCCTTGGGGAAGCCATTTCGTAGTTCGTAAGCGGCGGCCAGAAAGCTGTTGCGGACACTGGGGCTTTCTTTCTGGTAGCCAATCTGCTCAAACACATCGGCCAGGAGGTCTTTAGCTGCCTGGTTCTGGGGTTCAGCATAGACCAGCTTGTTCAGTATCTCCATGGCTTCGCGGTATTGGCCTCGAGCGTGCAACTCCTGACCTTTGGCCAGAATCTTATCCGCACCCCCCATCATCTCGACGTAGAGCGGAGCCGATTCCCTCGGTGACAGCGGAATTAATGTGGCTGGATTGGCATCCCAGTAGCCCAGGTAGCGGTTAATCACGGCACGGCTATTGTGTTCCTCAGAACCGTGGTAGCTGTGGGCAGCCCACTGTTGCTGCAAACTTTCGGGCAGCTTGTAAACATTGTGGATTTCATTAATGGTCACGCCCTGGTTAGCTTGGTGCAGCACCTCGTTATGCAGATGGGCATAGGCATCCCGCTGGGTTCGCATGACTTCCTGAATGCGATCGTTGCCCCAACGGGGCCAGCTATGGGAGGCAAACATCACCTCCGCTTGCTGCCCGAACCTATAGAGGGCTTCATTAATTTTCTTCGACCACTCCAACGCATCCCGCACCAATGCACCCCGCAGCGTGTAGATGTTGTGGATCGTACCGCAGATGTTTTCTGCTGCCCAGAACGCTTTCCAGTCAGGGAAATAGGTGTTCATCTCGGCGGGGGCTTCGGTGCCTGGCGTATTCTGAAATACCATTTTCACCCCGTCGATGGTCAATTCCTCAATGTCCTGCTCGATGTAACGGGTGGGTTCAATCAGTCCGGTGTTGCCCGCTGCGGTGTTCTTGCCGATCGACTGATCTACATGGCCGAACGGGCTGCGCGGCAATAGCAGGCCGTACTGAAAGAATGCCCGGCGGACCATCGCCGTCCCCGAATAGACGTTTTCGGCGATCGCATATTCCATGAAGCCAACGGGGGCGATAATCTGCACCTTCCCGTTCTTCACATTCGCCTCATCCACCACACCGCGCACCCCGCCGTAGTGATCGACGTGGGAGTGGGAGTACACGACGGCGACCACACGACGGTGTCCCAGGTGTTCATTGACCAGTTCCAGAGCGGCTTTAGCCGTTTCCTTACAGGTCAACACATCAAATAGAATCCAACCTGTATTGCCCTTGATGATCGTCATGTTGGCCAGGTCGAACCCTCGCACTTGGTAGATCTTGTCCGGCAAGACCTCATAGAGTCCGTAGGCCATGTTCAGAACTGCCTGGCGCTGCAATGAGGGGTGAATGCTGTCGAAAACGCTGTCAAAGCCCCGCAACAGGAACTCGTAGCTGCCCATATCCCAAGCCACGTTACCCGCCTCTGCTATGATTTGTTTGTAAGGTGGGGCGGCAATAAAGCCTTTTTGGGCCTCTTCAAAATCCCGTTTGTCCTCGAACGGCAGGGTCTGGCGCCAACCGTTCTGTAGTTCGATGGTGAACGGGGAGGGCATCTTGCCTTTTGGATCGAAGTGCTTGTTTTTCATAAGGAGTGGTGGGTAATTAATGCGAACAAAAACAGAGACAAGACCATGAAACAAAAAAAGATAGCCAATACACTGCGTAAAGCCTTGCTAGAAGATGGCAAAATGGAACGCGCTCTTTATGAATACGAACTAGAAGAACACCTAGACTACTGGTACGAAGGTCTCAAGTCCGACCGTGATCAGTTTGTCTTTGCCGTCACGGAAAACTCCGGTGACGTGGCCATGGTATTGATTACCCCAGATAAAACTATCTATGTCAATGAGGAGGCGAGAGAGAAACTCTCTGAATTCTGGATAAAAGCTTATGAGAATAATATAAATCAACTCATTCCCATGATGGCAGAGAATTTGGCCAATGATATTATCTCGGTGACAGGCGTTAAAATGGTGTCCCCAAACCAGAAGCGGCGCTGGGTTAGTTTGCGCCCGTAGAGTTAAAGTGAAGAGATGACGGGAAACCCTCAAAAACTATCCGCCCTTACCAATTGCTCGGTAAGGGCGGTGTAGCGGGTCATCGGAATCGACACCAGACTGCCGGAAGGATCTCCAGCTAGTCTAAATCTTGTTTAGACGTGGGGGTCTAGAGAACAGCCCCGGCGCGCAGCCGGCTATTGTCGATTAGGAGACCCATGCTTTTACTACTTTCTACCATCGACATCACCTCCTGTATCCCTTAACGGATTGATTATCAAATTTATCTGCAACTAGCTTAACGCAGCTGTGCCGAAAAAATCAAGGCCGGCAGCTAAAAATTTTTTCGGCAGGCTGAGGTTAGCCCCAAAATGTAGGTGGAGATAGGAAGCGTGCAGATTCTTGCCTTGCCACCCTTCGGCATTGATAGCACTTTTGGGGAATGCTTGCAGTTGATAAATCGGTGCGTCGCTCACCCCGCTTAATTGGGAGCGATGGAATTCATGGCCGCGCACTGGTTGACCTGCTTTGAGCAGGATCGTCTCCTGTTTGGCGATGGCTTGCCGATAACCTAGGGTTAATTTCGGGGACATTATAGCAGATTGGGGGATTATTTGCAACATAGAATGGTTTTTTTGCTCAAAATCAATTATTTTTTCACATAAATACATTAATCCCCCACATTCGGCGTAGGTGGGCATTCCAGAGGCGATCGCTTTTCTCACCTGAGTTAAGATAGGGGTGTTAGCGGCTAATTCCGGGGCAAAGATTTCGGGAAAACCGCCACCAAAGTACAACCCTTGCAGGTTTTCGGGCAAATTTGCCCCTTGCAAGGGACTCCAAAAGATTAATTCCGCGCCTAAATTGGCTAAAATATCGAGATTATCAGGATAATAAAAGTTAAAAGCCTTATCTCTGGCAATACCGATACGGATAGGGGGAAAAAGCTTATTTTCTTCTGTGGGATTTTTCGGGTTCTCTTGGGGAGAAATAGTGAGTAAAGGCAAGAGAATGTCCCAATTAAAGCAGTTTTGGGCAATAGAAGCCAGTTGATCTTGCAGTTGCCTGATTTCTCCTAGTTCATCCCTGGGAACCAATCCTAGATGGCGATCGGGAATTGTCAGGGAATCTTGACGACGCAAAACCCCGACAATCGGCATATTGATCGATTCTAGGGCGGTTTGCAGTAATTGCAGGTGGCGATCGCTGCCAACCCGATTGAGGATAACTCCGGCTAGATGGAGATTTTTGTCTAAAGATTGATAACCGCGGACAATAGCGGCGACAGAGGTAGATAAACGACTACAATCGATAACTAACAGCAGAGGAAGCCCTAAAATACGGGCAATATGGGCGGTACTGGCATAATCGGGAAATTGAGTATCGCTTAATTGAATACCATCAAATAGCCCCATTACCCCTTCAATCAGAGCATAATCGACATTTTGACAATGTTGGGCAAAACAGGTTTTTACATAGTCTTCAGAAGTTAAAACCGGATCGAGATTGCGACAGGGGCGACCGGTAAAATGACTATGGAACATGGGATCGATATAATCGGGCCCGACTTTAAAAGATTGCACTCGATCGCCACGACTGATTAAATAGGCCAAGATTGCCAGAGTAATCGTAGTTTTACCGACTCCGCTTCTTTCTCCTGCGATGATCATTATTAGTTGTTTTTTTTCGAGATCGAGCTAGACTTAATTAACCTGTTAAGTAGTTGGACAAAAGTAAAGTTAACTGTGGGGTAAGGAGTCAGTAGCCGGTCGTCGGTCGTCAGTAAGAATTGCGGCAATTTACATTTCTTAAGATAGACAACAGAATTTATGTCCGACTACTTACACCATCAATTCTAGAGCTTGCCAACGGCTAATAGAGTTAATTTTGGCCGCTAACTTGCCCTGTGTCAATCGACTTTTTTTATTAGCGGTGAAATCAATTTGACGGCGTTTATGATCTTTGGCATCATCTCTAGACAACCAGCTATTGTTCTGACTTTCCCAAAAACCAGAGACTTCCTCCCCCACCATTAAGATAGGCTAAGACGCATTTTAACCGCCTATCCTTAAGATTGGCTAAATCTCCTCAAATCCCTTTACTGTTGCAAGAGTGCCTCATCTCATAGGGAGGCACAATTATTTGTAGGATGGGTTAGCGGTAGCGTAACATAATCGGGCGTTGGGTTTCATGCTTCAACCCAACCTACGTTCATCTTATATTTAATTCCACCCACCCACTTAACTGCTAGATTAGCTGACCAATTTTGTTTAGCTGTTAATTTTTGTAAAAAAAACATCATCTGTATCCTATTGTACAGCTAGACTAAAAATATCTAGAAAAAGCAGTTAGATCGGCAAGAAGGAAAAGGTGAAAACCCTGACTGGGAGATGACGGGTAAATAGGCAAATAATCCTGAATTACCGCTCTAAGATTGGCTTTACCGACAGCAAAAGACCAGATTAATCAGGCAAATATCGTCAAATAAACTAATCAATATAGCTCCTTAGGTGTCTGGGAGTGAAAAAAGACAGAGAACGGAGTTTTTCTAGTTTCTATAACTGCACTAATCAGAGACATGGAACTTAGCTCTATACCGACAACTAAATTATCAGGAGAATTGGGGTTATGCCGACTCTACACACGCTGACCAATGATAGTATCTCTTGTCCCTTGCCCGATCGCATGGAGAATGTCAATTTCTACTACGAATTAGAAAATCAAATTCATCCCACCTACGGCCTCGAAAACCTAGGCATGAAAAATCTCGGTCGCGTTTATCGCAATCTTTCCGTACCGCAATTAGTCGAACAGGCGATCGAACGTCATGAGGGCGTTTTAGCCGATAATGGGGCTTTAGTGGTGGAAACGGGTAAATATACCGGTCGTTCCCCCAAAGATAAATTCATTGTCAAAGAAGCCAATAGCGAAAAGGAAATCGACTGGAATCAGCATAATGCCCCGATTAGCGAGGAAAAATTCCAGCAGTTATACCGAAAAGTCCTCGCCTATGTACAGGGAAAAGACCTATATATCTTCGATGGTTACGTCGGGTCCGATCCTAATTGTCGCTTTGGCGTGCGCGTTGTCACCGAAATCGCCTATCATAACCTCTTTGCCCATCAGTTATTCCTCCGGCCCAGTGCGATCGAACTAGCTGCCCATCAAACTGATTTTACCGTGATTGCCCTGCCGGGGTTACAGGGAGATCCCGAAGATGACGACCTGAACAGCGAAGCCTTTATCGTCCTCAACCTAGCCAAAAAAATCGTTCTCATCGGTGGCACTCGCTACGCTGGCGAAATCAAAAAATCCGTCTTCTCGATGATGAACTACCTGATGACCAAACAAGGGGTTTTACCGATGCACGGTGCCGCTAACATGGATAAACACGGTCATACAGCCCTCTTTTTCGGTCTCTCCGGTACGGGTAAAACCACCCTTTCCGCCGATCCTAAACGCAGCCTCATCGGTGATGATGAACACGGTTGGTCAGAAGACGGCATTTTTAACTTTGAAGGCGGTTGTTATGCTAAAACCATCCGTTTAAGTGCCGAATACGAACCCCAAATCTGGGCAGCGATTCAATTTGGCACTATTCTCGAAAACGTGATCCTGTCCCCCGATAATCGCCTTCCCGACTACGATGATGGACGTTTGACCGAAAACACCCGCGCCGCCTATCCCCTGCGTTATATCCCTAATTGTGCCGTATCTGGCATGGGAACCCACCCGAAAACTATTATCTTCTTAACTGCCGATGCTTTTGGGGTACTGCCACCAATCGCCAAATTAACCACGAACCAAGCGATGTATCATTTCCTCTCCGGCTATACTAGCAAATTAGCGGGAACGGAACGGGGAATCACCGCCCCACAGGTGACTTTTTCCAGTTGTTTCGGTCAATGTTTCTTCCCTCTGTCACCCCTCGTCTATGCCCAAATGTTAGGGGAACGTTTAGAACAACACCCCGAAACCTCCGTTTATCTGATTAATACTGGTTGGTCCGGCGGTCCCTACGGAGTCGGCGATCGCATTTCGATCAAACACACCCGCGCTATGGTTTCCGCCGCTTTAAATGGCGATTTAGAGGAAGTCGTTTTCCATCCTCATCCCATCTTTCAAGTTCTCGTCCCCGAAATTGTCCCAGGAGTTCCCAAAAAAATCCTCGACCCGCGACAAGCATGGCAAGATGGCGAATCCTACGACCTACAGGCGCGAGAATTGGCCCATCGTTTCGTGGAAAATTTCCGTCAATTTACCACGGCCTCCCAAGAAATCATTGCAGCCGGTCCAATTTGGGAATAACAGCATCAAGGAATCGGTTTTAACGAAGGCAGTATTCAGTATTCAGGAGTCAGGAGTCAGGAGTCAGGAGTCAGTATTCAGGAGTCAGTATTCAGGAGTCAGTATTCAGGAGTCAGGAGTCAGTATTCAGGAGTCAGTATTCAGGAGTCAGGAGTCAGGAGTCAGGAGTCAGGAGTCAGTATTCAGGAGTCAGTATTCAGGAGTCAGTATTCAGTATTCAGGAGTCAGGAGTCAGTATTCAGGAGTCAGTATTCAGGAGTCAGGAGTCAGGAGTCAGGAGTCAGGAGTCAGGAGTCAGGAGTCAGGAGTCAGGAGTCAGTATTCAGGAGTCAGGAGTCAGGAGTCAGTATTCAGGAGTCAGGAGATTATTTTTATTTATTCTCCCCTCTCCCGGCTCCCCTCTCCGGCGCTTCCTGCTCCCTGCTCCGGCGCTCCCTACACCCTTCTATTGCCCATAGCTTGTCCGGCGAGATAACCAGTGGTCCAAGCGCTTTGAAAATTAAATCCCCCCGTGACTCCATCGATATCTAGTACCTCCCCGGCAAAATATAACCCCGGACAGATTTTGCTTTCCATAGTTTTAAAATCCACTTCCTGAAGATTCACTCCCCCAGAGGTGACAAATTCCTCCTTAAACACCCCTTTTCCTTTGATTTGATATTCCCCTTGCTGTAATTCAATCATTAATCGATTGAGAGTATTTTTAGATAATTCGGCCCAGGGAGTTTCCGAGTTAACAGTCAAGTAACTTAATAAACTCTGCCAAAGACGCTTGGGTAACTGTTCAAAGGGACAATAATTAAAAAGTTTTCTTTTGGGATATTCACTTTTAGTTTGTAAGATAATTTCTCGCAATTTTTCAGGAGGATAATCCCCCAACCAATTAATGATTAAAGGCATTCGGTAATGATGCTCGTGAAGTAACCGCGCCCCCCAAGCAGAAAGTTTTAAAATAGCCGGTCCACTGACTCCCCAATGGGTAATTAACAAGGGTCCGATTTGTTCTAATTTGCTTCCCCCAAGACGAACTCGCACTTTATCCACAGCAACCCCTAACAAATCTTTCAGACGAGGATCGGCAATTTGAAAGGTAAATAAAGAAGGGACAGGAGAGATTAGAGAATGACCTAAATCTTGAGCGGTGCGATAACCAAAAGGACTACTTCCCGTAGCAATTAAAAGCTTATCTGCCCTAATTTGCTCATCTCTTTTTAATTCAATCAAAAAACTTTCTTCCTGTTTTTTTACCGATTTAACTGGGGAATTTAGCCTTAAATTAACCCCAGCAAAAGTCGCACTTTCCCGCAGACAATTAAGAATAGTTTCAGAATTATCGGTGCTGGGAAACATTCGCCCATCCGCTTCTGTTTTTAGTTTTACCCCCCGCAATTCAAACCATTTAATAGTATCTTGGGGTTGAAACCGACTAAAAGCTCCCCGTAGTGCTTTGCCACCGTGAGGATAATAATTAACCAATTGGGAAACATCAAAACAATGATGGGTGACATTACAGCGTCCCCCTCCCGAAATCCGCACTTTCGCAAGGGGTTCTTTTGCCGCTTCTAGGATAGTAACGCCAGCTTTTGGGTTAGATTCTGCCGCTTTAATTGCGCCAAAAAATCCCGCTGCCCCGCCACCAATTACGACTATTTGAGTCATATAAGTAAGTGGTTATAATTAAATTGAAGATAGATTTTGTCTTTGATCCCCCCTGCCCCCCTTGATAAGGGGGGTGCCGATCCCCCCTTAATCCCCCCTTGATAAGGGGGGTGCCGATCCCCCCTTAATCCCCCCTTGATAAGGGGAGTGTCTGATAATTTTTAACGCCTACATACTTATCAAGAAAAAAGTTAAGTTTAAACCGCCAAAAATCGCTGAATGACTTCTTGACTTAATTCGCTTGTGAAACCGGAAGCAACAATTCCCCCTTTCTGCATGGCGTAATATCGATCAGCTTGGCGGACAAAATGCAGGTGTTGTTCTACTAATAAAACGGCGATTCCTTTACTGGCAACAATACGCCGCACCGCCGCTTCAATTTCGAGAATAATTGACGGTTGAATTCCTTCCGTGGGTTCATCTAAAATCAATACTTTTGGTTCCCCCACTAAGGCGCGAGCGATGGCTAATTGCTGTTGTTGTCCCCCGCTTAAATCCCCTCCCATCCGCGATAACATGGTTTTTAAATCGGGAAATAAATCAAAGATTTCTTCGGGAATTGTGGCATTTTTTCTTTTTGTGGGTAAAGCTTCCAAACCGAGAATTAAATTCTCTTTTACCGTTAAACGGGGAATAATATCCCTACCCTGCGGCACATAACCCAGTCCTAATCTGGCTCTTTGATCTGAGGTTTTATTAATCAGGTTTTGTTGCTCATAATTAATTGTTCCCGCTCGCGGTTTTAAGATACCCATCAAGGTTTTTAATAGGGTAGTTTTGCCCACGCCATTACGTCCGATTAAACAGACCATTTCTCCCGCATTAATGTTAAGATCAACATCTCTTAAAATATGACTTTCTCCGTAGTAAACATTGAGATCAGATATGTGTAACATTGTCAACCCTTTTTAACTAATTTTAATCGTTTGACTTTTTATTCTTCCGAGGAACCTAGATAAACTTCAATAACTTTCGGATCATTTTGAATTTGCTCCATATTCCCCTCACATAGAACAGTTCCTTGGTGTAAAACCGTGACTTTGCGGGCAATTTGACGGACGAATTCCATATCGTGTTCAATGACAATAATCGAATGACTTTCCGCTAGATTTAATAACAAATTACCCACGTTTTCCGTTTCCTCATCGGTTAATCCTGCTACGGGTTCATCTACTAGCAGTAAATCTGGTGACTGGGCCACTAATTGGCCAATTTCTAAGCGTTGTTTTTCGCCGTGGGAAAGTAAAGAAGCGGATAAATCAGCTTTAGCAGTTAACCCGATAGTTTCCAATAAACCAATAACTTTTCTGCTATCTTCTAGCGGAGGACGACCGAAAAGAGTTGAGAAAACATTTTTATTGCGATTACTAACTAAATCGAGATTTTCTCGGACAGTTAGATTTAAATATACCCTAGGAGTTTGGAATTTGCGACCAATACCTAAACGAGCGATCGCATATTCAGGAATTTTGCGGAGATCTCGACCTTTAAATAATACCCGTCCGATGGTGGGTTGCACTTTCCCCGTAATCACATCTAAAAAAGTGGTTTTTCCCGCACCATTGGGACCGATAATCACCCGCAATTCTCCCGTATCCATACTGAAATTAAGATTATTGAGAGCTTTAAAACCCCCAAAACTAACGGTAAGATTCTCGATTTCTAAGATTTTTCCAGTCATAATTTCTAAGAGGATGTAGGGAATAGGGGTGATAGGGTGATGGTGTTATGGGGATTAGGGAGAGGGGAGAAAAAAGCTGTCTCCTGACTCCTGACTCCTGACTCCTGATAGCTAAGATCACTTATGCTCTAATTCTTCTTTTTCCAGTTGCACTTCCGGAGCTTCCTCAATACTAGGATAGGTAATTAAAGTTTTGCGGAAACCAAAATGAGTCAGCAAACGTTTAATTCCACCGAGAAGACCATCGGGAAGCACTGTCACCACAATTAGGAATAGGGCCCCTTGGAAAAATACCCAGACTTCCGGAAATTGTTCGCTTAAAAAAGTTTGGGCTAGGCGTACTAATAAAGTACCGACAACTGCCCCCACAAGAGTAGCACGTCCCCCCACAGCCACCCAAATCACCATTTCAATGGAAAAAGCCACATCCATAGAGTTAGGGGTGATAATTCCCGTTTGCACGGTATAAAGGGCGCCTGCAACACCAGCAATCGCCCCAGAAATGCCAAAAACTAACACCTTAAACCAAGTAGGATCATAACCGGAAAAACGGACACGCACCTCATCATCGCGAATGGCGACTAACAAGCGCCCAAATCTGCCGGTAGTTAACCAACGACAGAGGAGATAAATAGCCAGTAAACAGACAATTGTGAGTAAATAAAAGGCCACTTGAACGGCATCGGAACCCACCAGCAAACCGAAAATTGTTTGGGTATCGGTTTTTAAGCCATTAGTGCCGTTAATTAACTTTTGTTGACCGTTAAAAAAGTTAAAAAATACCAGTAAAGCCGCTTGGGTCAAAATCGAGAAATAAACCCCTTTAATGCGGTTGCGGAAGATTAAATAACCCAATAATCCCGCCACGATCGCTGGTACGATAATTAGGGCTAGAATTGTCAAAGGTAGGGAATAAAAAGGTTGCCAAATAAAAGGTAATTCTGTCACCCCGTAGAGAGTAAAAAATTCGGGCATTTGTCCGGGGGGTAACTGAAGATTTAGGTACATGGCCAAAGCGTAACCACCGAGGGCAAAAAATATGCCATGACCAAGACTTAATAAACCCGTATAACCCCAGATTAAATCTATCCCCAAAGCGACAATAGCGAAGGAAAGAAATCGCCCCAATAAACGCAAGCGGAAGGCCGACAAAGCTAAGGGCAGCAACACCGCAAAGATGACCACTAAACTAACAATAACAGCGATTTCCGTGATTAACTTTTTCTTTTCCCGTTGTCGGGATTCGTTTCTAGTGATGGTTTCGGTAATCATAATCTATAACTCAGCAGTACGTCCTTTAGGAGGAAAAATTCCCGCAGGTTTGAATTGCAAGAAAGCAATAATTAAAGCAAAAATCATCACTTTTGCCATGCTAGTGGTGGAGAAAAAGGTGAAGAAATCCGTTAGGGGTTTTAGTGCTTCTACGGAACCGGATATCAGAGCAAAAGTTCCCGAACCAATTAAATAATTAGCCACACCAATGGCCATGGCCGCGATAATAGTTCCTAGGAGATTACCCACTCCTCCCACCACCACTACCATGAAGGTATCAACGATATAATTTTGTCCCACATTTGGACCGACGGAACCCAAGAAACTAATCGCACAACCGGCAACTCCAGCTAATCCTGAACCGAGGGCAAAGGTCAAAGCATCCACTTGATTAGTGGGAATGCCTAAACAGGCACTCATCTGGCGATTTTGGGTGACGGCACGAATGCGTAAACCCCAAGAAGATTTATTTAAAAACCAATAAGTCCCTAACAAACAAATGGCAGTTAAAATAATAATAAATATACGGGTGTAGGGCATTTGAAAACCCAGTAAAGGTAAACCTCCCCGTAACCAAACAGGAGCGGTGACATCGACGTTTCTGGCACTAAACCAGGGTCGAGCGAGAACGGGATTAAAAGATAAAAGATAGCCTAATAATCCAGCGATAGCTAGGGATAAAGGCAGGGTGATACCAATAGCTAAATTGCGAATTCTCTCCCAATCTAGGCGACGACTTAACACCTTCATAGCCCCAAAAAATAAGAGACAGAAAACTATTAAACTAATTGCTAATAACCCGTTGACACTTCTGACAAATTGCTGCAGAATTAAGCTGACTCCCCAAGTGGCCAGCAGCGTTTCTAGGGGTCTGCCGTAGAGGAACCTAATCACCCCCCTTTCTAATAATAATCCCGCCAATCCCGACACTAAAAAAGCGATCGGTAGGGCGAATAAAACATAAGTATCAAAGAGAGAAATACGGAAAGCTTGAAAGACATTTAAAATATAAATATCTTCAAAACCTTTAAAGATATTCTGCACCACAAAAGTACTGTAGGCCCCTAACATCATTAACTCACCGTGAGCGAGATTAATCACCCCCATCAGTCCAAAGACAATCGCTAGTCCTAAAGCGGCCAGCAATAGCACAGAACCGATGCTAATACCATTAAACAATCCTTCCAATAATGCTGACACTTTTCGTTATTCCCGTGCATTTTTAATTTTTAAAAAGTGGGGTGAACAGTAATGCCCACCTCACTCTCGTTATTGTCTGAAAAAACTCCTAAAACTAGGATTTTTCCATTTTGAACTTACCGCCCTTAGCCGGATCCGTCCAGTCACAGGCAAAGCCCTTAGTTTCGGGGACAAATTGGTTCCAAGGTTGCGGATCCACTACCCCCGGAGTTGACCAAACGATGTCAAATAGACCATCATCTCTCACCTGACCAACCCGGACGGTTTTGGAGATATGATGATTGGGGAACATTTGCACCGGTCCTTCGGGAGCATCGAATTTCTGTCCTACGGCTGCGGCGCGAACTTTGTCGAGATCATCGGCGGTTGCCGCTTGTTCCACCGCTTGCTTCCACAGATAGACCATAATATAGGCCGCTTCCATGGGGTCATTGGTCACGCGATCCTCACCATATTTAGCTCGAAAAGCCGCAACAAATTTCTTGTTAGCGGGGGTATCTACGGTTTGGAAATAGTTCCAGCAAGCGTATTGACCGAGGAGATATTCCTTACCGATCTGTTTGACTTCTTCCTCGGCAACACTCACCGACATGACCGGATATTTATCGGGAGTTAAACCGGCCGCTTGCAGTTGTTTAAAGAAAGCCACGTTACTATCACCGTTAAGGGTGTTGAAAATAACGCCGCCATCGGGTAAAGCTTGCTTAATTTTGGTGATAATCGGGGTAACTTCCGTGTTACCTAGGGGTAGATAGTCTTCGCCCACGGTTTCGCCGCCTTTCGCCTTTAACTGCTCTTTAATGATCGTGTTGGCAGTGCGGGGGAAAACGTAATCGGAACCGACGAGGAAGAATTTTTTCCCTTTATTTTCCAGCAACCAAGTCACTGCTGGCTCGATCTGCTGGTTGGGGGCAGCCCCAGTGTAGAAGATATTTCTAGAACACTCTTGACCCTCGTACTGGACGGGATACCAGAGCATATGGTTTTTGGCTTCAAACACGGGTAAAACCGCCTGACGACTGGCGGAAGTCCAACAACCGAAGACAGTCACAACTTTGTCCTGATCGATCAGTTTGGTGGCTTTTTCGGTAAAAGTTGGCCAATCGGAAGCGCCATCTTCCACCACTGCCTCGATCTGTTTACCAAGAACACCACCGGCGGCATTGATTTCCTCGATCGCCAGTTTTTCCGCATCGACTACGCTGGTTTCACTGATGGCCATGGTGCCACTGAGGGAGTGCAGAATACCCACCTTAATTGTCTCTCCAGAAGCCGGGGCGGGACTAGCAGCTGGGCTAGGACTGGCCGTGGGGGTTTGGCTTTGATTGCCACCGCAAGCTTTTAACAGAATACTGGTTCCCAAAGCGGCAGAACCGTACAGGAGAAATTTACGTCGTCCTAAATTTGACATGATGATCTTGAACTAACCTCGCTGACAATATTAGCTACTTCACACGGATGTTTTTGCTGAGGAGATTTTCGGGAATCTTTCTACGAATATCTGTGTGATATTACGGCTAGGTTAGCAGATTTTTTGTAATTTTCGCTACTTTTTAGATTTTTTTTGTAATTTTTGCTACTTTTTTCCCAAAAATTAATGATTTTTCTGGAATTTACCTAAGTTTTTTAGCTATCAGGAGTCGGGAGACAGGAGGCAGGAGATAGGGTGATAGGGTTTTGGGGTGATAGGGTGATGAGAAAGCTTTCCCACTTCCCCACCTCCCCACACCCCAAACCCTGCCCCCAGGAAAAGCTTTTTGCCGCAAACCCAATGATCAATCCGAATCTGGCCAAAGCAGCCGGACAGCAAGCAGCGCAAAACCAATGGCCGCTATCGCTTTTAAGATCTTAGCGGGGAATAACTGCGCCATACTGCCGCCCGCAAGGACTCCTAAGAAACTGGTGCAGATTAAGGCGGTAATTGAGCCAAAAAAGACAGCTTTAGGTGATTTGGAACTGCCACCGAGAGCGATCGCTACTAATTGACTTTTATCGCCGATTTCTGCCAAAAAAACCGTGATAAATGTCAGTCCGAATAATTGCCAATTCATAAATTCTAGGGAGGTGGGAAGCTTTTTTCAGTCAACAGTAAACAGTGAACTGCTCACTGATAACTGCTCACTGATAACTGATAACTGATAACTGATCACTGATCACTGATAACTGATTGCTTAGAGAATATCGCCGATCAGTAAACCAGTGATCAAAAGGAGAAGGATAGCGACACCGATATCTAAGGTTTTGGGGGAAAGACGACGAGCAATCCAATAACCGATCAGGACACCGAGGAGACTGGTAGCGATTAAAGCGCTGGCTGCCCCGGCAAAAACCACCCAGGGGGATTGGGATTCGGCGCTGATGAGAAGGGTGGCTAATTGGGTTTTATCGCCGATTTCAGCCAAAAATACGGTTAGGAAGGTGGAACTAAACACCGTCCAAAAACTCCAAGAAGGTGGATGCTCTTGGGTTTTATCGCCGATTTCAGCCAAAAATACGGTTAGGAAGGTGGAACTAAACACCGTCCAAAAACTCCAAGAAGGTGGATGCTCAGGCTTTTTCTCGGTTGAGGCGATCGATTTGCTATCACTCATCGGCTAATTTAACAATATCGGGTTATAATTAAATTTAAAATGGATTTTAGGTTTGATCCCCCCTTAGTCCCCCCTTGATAAGGGGGGTGCCGATCCCCCCTGCCCCCCTTGATAAGGGGGGTGCCGGTCTCCCCTTAATAAAGGGGGCATCTGATAATTTTTAACGCTTACCTACTTAACAGTATCAGGTTAAGAAATAATTTTCATACTTTTTTCATTTTAGCCCGACTGGTTTTCTGGCGATAGTTTCTGCTGTTGATTACGCTGTCTCCTTCCCCCAATAGTTAAAAAACCCTAGTCGATCGAGGAAGAGTTTCCATCCTAGAGTTTAATAATCATTAGACTAGGACGAGCGCAAATCGCTTGGAGGTATAGCCCCTATGACCAGTGAAAGTGTTGTACAGGACAGAGATTATACTCTGATTATTGACAAAAGTGGCAGTATGTCCACTGCTGATAAACCCAGCGAGAAAACCCGTTGGCAAATTGCCCAAGAATCCACCCTCGCCTTGGCTAGAAAGTGCGAGGAAATTGATCCAGACGGCATCACTATCTATCTTTTCTCTGGACGTTTCCGACGCTATGATAATGTTACTTCCGATAAGGTGACACAAATTTATCAAGAAAATGAACCCATGGGGAGGACAGACCTAGCAGCTGTGCTGCAAGATGCCCTTGATAATTATTTTCAGCGCAAAACTGCCGGCAAAACTAAACCCAACGGAGAAACTATTCTGGTGATTACCGACGGAGAACCAGATGATCGCAAAGCGGTGATGCGTCAAATTATCGAAGCTTCTCGAAAACTCGATAGCGATCAAGAATTAGCCATTTCTCTGATTCAAGTAGGCCATGATCGACAAGCGACCGAATTTCTTAAAGCTTTAGACGATCAGCTAGAATCGGCGGGGGCCAAATTCGATATCGTTGACACAATTACTATCGATGATATGGAAGATATGACCCTAGCGGAAGTTCTTCTCAACGCCATTACCGATTAATTTCTAGCCAGTAGGGGTGATATCTCCACCCCTACTTAATCAGGATTTAACTGCTAGTCAGGGCGACCAATTTATCTTTTTCCTCATCGGATAATTGCTCCGATTGTCCCGTGATTTGTTTGTAGATTTTGAGATATTCCAAAGAGGATTTATACCAACTGAAATCTTGAGTCATTGCCCGTTGTTGTAGTTTTTGCCAATCCTGTTTATAACGGAAACTTTCCCAAGTCCGGATCATACAGGTAAACAGGTCTAAAGGTTCATAGCGATCGAAACTAAATCCCGTTCCTTTTTCCTGAATCGGGTCGTGGAAAGACACCGTATCGACTAAACCACCAGTGCGGCGTACCATGGGAATACAACCGTAACGCATGGCCATTAATTGGGAGATGCCGCAGGGTTCAAAACGGGAAGGCATTAACAAAGCATCGGCCCCCCCATAGATGCGACGGGAAAGGGCATCACTATAGAGAAGATGCAGGGACATTCGCCCCCGGAAACGGGAAGTCATCTCCCATAGTTGGGTTTCATAATAGCGATCGCCTGTACCCAAAATAATCAATTGTGCATCAGTATAGGTGAGAAAGCGATCTAAAATTTGCATCACTAGATCAATACCTTTTTGTTCCACCAAACGCGTCACCATCCCCATGACAAAGGCATTTCTGCTGACCTGTAGCCCCACTTCTTCTTGTAGGGCAATTTTATTGGCCAGACGTTTTTCGATGGTTTCTGGGGTAAAATTCTGCTTAAGATAAACATCTTTAGCCGGGTTATACACCTCCGTATCGATGCCATTGACAATCCCCACCAGATTGCCGGAAATATAGGACAATAATCCCTCTAAATTTTCGCCATAAATGGGGGTCTGTATTTGACGGGCATAGGTGGGAGAAACGGTGGTGATGCGATTAGCAAATTGAACCGCCGCGGCCATGGTATTATCGCCCTGCATATACCAAGGACACCAAGTCATTTTTTCTAATGCTTCGCGCCAAGGACCCTGGTAGGCGAGATTATGGATAGTAAAAACGGTGCTAATATCGGGGTCTTGGTGCATCCAGACGGGAATCATGCCCGTGTGCCAATCATGACAGTGAATAACTTGCGGTTTCCAGTAATTCCAAGCGAATTCCGCCGCACCATTGGCAAATAGGGTAAATCGCCAGGCCTCATCTTCGCCTCCGTAGATACTGCGTCCAGAGAAAGCTAGATGACCAAAGAGGTAGAGAGGAATATCCGTATCGGGTAAAACCGTCTCATAGACTAAAAAATCCTGAAACATGGCGAATCCTGACCAAATGGGTTCGGAAGGGATGTCCATTTTTTCCTGGAGAAAACCGTAGTAGGGTAGAAAAATCCGCACGTCATGACCTAGCTGACGCAAGACTTTCGGTAATGCCCCAATTACGTCTCCCATTCCCCCAACTTTGGCCATTGGGGCGGCCTCGGCACCCACAAATAGAATTCGCATACTCTTCCCGCTTCACTTCACGACGACAAGAAATTTTAACAGATAAAACCCCCCTAGCAGGATTTGCCAGCAGGTTATTATCGGATTAGCCTAGATTTTTCTTTCACCAACCAGAGAGCCAACGAGGGGAAAATTAGCTGTTTTGGACATTATTAAGTTTTGTAGCCTTTTTTTGCCGGCTTTTTATTCGGAATAAGTGTTTAAGATTTTGGATGGACTCTACCAAAGAAGACAAAGTAAACTATAGCAATCCTAAATCATTTTCTAAAAACAACTGTATTGATGAATTTTAGGAAAATCAAATTTATGATCGATCATCAATACAAAATTCAAATAAAAATTTGACAATCTTAAAAGACTTGCATAAATACCGGCGTTGTCAAATTGAAAGATGCTCCGAATCAGCTAGGAACTGAAATTACTTTGATAGCAAGGATAGCATTGCATCTTGACAATTAGTGTTTAATGAACGAATAGTGCCGATGGTTGGGCTTAAGTGGGGAACAAGAGTCGCTCGATTTAGCAGTGGAATTAGCCCTACAATCGGCGTAGGGCTAATTCATGAATTAGCCCTACAATCGGCGTTGTCAAATTGAAAGATGCT
>NZ_SFBV01000188.1:0-8612 GCF_007095585.1 Microcystis sp. M_OC_Ca_00000000_C217Col | reverse complement strand
GAAAGAGCTAATTCTTCAACAATTTTACATTTTTGATAGCGGGCATTATCTAAGACTAGAGTGATGGGAATCATTAGTCCTAAAGCAGCTATTTTTGACGTGAGTTCACATACTTGAGTTGCTGTAATATAAGTGTCATATGTTACCAGAATAACTTCATGGGTTATCGCATTTAATGCTCCTAAAACCTTAAAGCGTTTACGCCCGCTCGGTGACTTAACAAAAAGTCTCTCAAAACACCAAACAAAACCGAGAAATGCTCCCATAACAAAGTGAGGCGCATCAACAAAAAAAACAGCCCTTTTTCCTTCTTTAGCCTCATTTAGTCTGGGTTCTAGCTTTTTTTCTTTGTAGTCTTCTTGTTCATCTGGGTCAGCTTTAGAAGGAAGAGAACCTACTTTTAAACATTTCATTCCCATTGATTTTAAGAATTTCCTCACTTGGGTAGGACTTCGTTTTATTCCTGTCAATTCTTCTCTTCTATATACAGCTTCATTTATTGTGGCTGGTGAGTTTTTCTCAAAATATTTTTTGAGCGTTTCTCTTTGAAAATCTAATTCACTTTTAGGGCGATAGAAGTTGATTTCTTTTAATTTTTCTATTCCGCCTTCTTGATCATCTCGAAGATAGGTTAATAAGGTATTTGGCGAGATTCCTGCTAACTGACAAATTTTTGGGTGCGGTATTTTTTGACTCTTTAACCAAAGAACTTCCATCTTCAGTTGAACCCGGGGATCGGGATGATGAAATCTTTCATAATACAGTGAGTTCTTTTTTCTTTTGGGAGCATCTAATTTATGCAAGTGAGTAATTATACTTATCCCTAAAACTGGTTTCTAGCAAGGCTTTCAAAATAGCTTGACATAAAAACCTGATTTAGGGGTTACAAAGGTGAGATGCTACCTTTCTTTGTTCTTTTCTTCTTCCGTGAATTCTAGGTTAATCATGTTTTTAATGAGTGCTTTGCTTCTAACGCTCTTGGAGGGAGTCTGGCAAAAGTCTTACAGTCTCTAAACCCTAGCTCTCTTATGGAGTAAGCCTTCAAGCTATCGCTAACTAACAGAAACCCGAAATTTGAGTTTTTATTAGAAAAAAAGTTAGCGTTCCCTTGTCAAGCAAGGGTTTCAGAACCTAGATTCGGTTAGGGATTTCCGAAAGTCCCTCCAAGAGCGATAGGAACCAACCTAATTAGGGTTTGCGGCAAAAAGTTTTTCGGTGGGGGCAGGGTGTGGGGTGTGGGGTTTTACCAGTTTTGAGGTGGCCAATTACCTAATTTTCAGGGAAAAAGTGCCTAAATTTCCCCCCGATCACTCCCATATCCAGTGCTTTTTGATTGACAAAAGGTCTAAAAGTCTTACCCAACAAGGTTTTTATATTTATTCAGCCAGCCCTAATTACTCAGAATCTTGGGTAAAGTTGCACCAATGCTCGTCGGAATGAGATGTGTTCCGACTAGGTTCTTGGCTGGAGAATGAGCCATTAACTTCTTGCCATTGCCGGACTAGCAAAGATACTCTAAATCGAAACCCTAGCCAGAAAAATTAGAAAAACAGCCCTGGGGGTGCTGGCGAGTGCTATAAAGGTAAGTAGTCATTTCGATCGCCTAATCGTTCTAACTATGCCACGCACTCAACGTAACGATAATTTTATTGATAAATCTTTTACCGTCATGGCGGATATCATTTTAAAGATACTCCCCGCCAATAAAAAAGCCAAGGAAGCGTTTGTTTATTACCGCGATGGGATGTCTGCCCAAGCTGACGGCGAATACGCCGAAGCCCTCGATAATTACTATGAGGCTTTAACATTAGAAGAGGATCCTAACGATCGCAGTTATATCCTCTACAATATCGGCATTATCCACGCTAGTAACGGCGAGCATGAAAAGGCTCTAGAATACTACGAAGAAGCTATTCAACTTAATCCCAGAATGCCCTCCGCTTTGAATAATATCGCCGTTATTTACCATTTTCAGGGGGAAAAAGCCAGAGAAGACGGTCAACAGGCCGAAGCGGAAGCACTCTACGACAAAGCGGCAGAATACTGGAAACAAGCCATCCGATTAGCCCCCAATAACTACATTGAAGCCCAAAACTGGCTGAAAATCACCGGGCGCTCGGAAATTGATGTTTTCTTTTAAATTGAGGAGTCGGTCGTCAGGAGACAGGAGTCGGTCGTCAGGAGATAGGAGACGGGAGACGGGAGACGGGAGATTATTTTTATTTATTCTCCCCACACCCCACACCCCACACCCCACACCCCACACCCATCTCCCTGCTCCCTGCTCCCCACACCCCACACCCCACACCCCACACCCCATTTCTCCCATGATCGATCGAGCTACAGTTGAAAAAATCGCCCATTTAGCCCGTTTAGAGATTAATAGCGGCGAAGAAGAACAATTTGCCCTGCAATTAAGCGGAATCCTCGATTATTTCGAGCAGTTAAGCGAATTAGACACGGAAAATGTGCCACCCACCACGCGAGCGATCGAAATTCAAAATATCACTCGCGCCGATGGTAATAGACCTTATCCCGATCACGAGGTCTTAGTGCAGGAATCGCCGGCTCCAGAAGGGGATTATTTCCGGGTTCCCCGTATTCTCAACACCGACGAAGAGTGAATTAGTGATCAGTGATCAGATGTGAGTTTTCGGTTTACTGTTTACTGATCACTGATTTAGATGCCATCTAGGGTTTTTGCTGCTATCTTGGACTAAGATCAGACCTAGCAATGGAGACATAATATAATGATCGCATCTCAAGATGTGGCACCATTTCAGCTTATTTCGAGCGTAGAATCGGCAGCAACAGAATTTAGACCTTGGGGTTCTTTCACCACTCTAGAAGAAGGTCTTGGTTATAAAATCAAGCGAATTGAAGTGAATCCGGGTCATCGTCTCAGTTTACAGATGCACTACCATCGCAGTGAACACTGGATTGTGGTTTCGGGAACGGCAAAAGTCACCTGTGGAGATAACGAGGAAATTCTCGGCGCTAATCAGTCCACCTATGTGCCGCAGTGTACCGCTCACCGTCTGGAAAATCCTGGGGTGATTAAATTGGTATTAATCGAAGTGCAGAATGGGGAATATTTAGGAGAGGATGATATAGTGCGTTTTCAGGATGATTATGCTCGTCATCAGAGCTAAGACCGTGTTTAGGGAGACAGAAGGGCAAGAAACTATATTTTCGCTCCAAAAACCTTTTGAGGTTAGTCTGCCTGACTGTCTTCCCTGCTGTCAAGGCTTGTCAAGTTCTAGAAAAATTTTCTTTTCGGGCCGGGTAGCGGTTTTCCTCCATGGCAGAAAAATAAACTTCCCCTAGGCCCTGTGTGGGAAGCTTGAGGAAAGCTGGGCTAGGGGAAATAATTTATTCCTTTGCTGGATTAACTTTAGCATATAACTCTCATTTGTCAGGACTATAACAGCCAGATGTCAATTCTGTGACAAATGCGAGTTTTCAGTTTACTGATTGCTGGTGACTGATTACTGGTTACTGTCGTCCACTTATTTTCTGAGAATTCTAGAGGTACTTGTAAAGATTTGTTACAAGGAGACGGGGAGAAATCTGCGGACAGGGAGACAAGAAAGGATTATCGACGGGGATCAAGGATTTCAGTAGGAAATTGGATTGGGGATCAAGGGAAACCGATTGTAAAGTTTTCGATACATCTCGCCGATTCTTGTAATAGTTCGATACATATAACATAGATAATCAGCGATGATTGTAAATTTATATTGCGAATAGCTCATCTTCTTCGGTGTTTTCCCTATACTGGTTCTCATCAACTTTGAGCCGACGTGCAGAAAAGTTAGACCACCAAGTTTGTAAGAGGTCAGGAAGATGCAATTAACCGCAAGAAATAACTGGGGCCACGTTTCTTTAGCAATGCTAAAAAGCTTTCTTCTCTGGAGTTTCGTCCTCACTGTCTGTTTATTAGTAGTGGGATTTCCTTTAGTAGTATTAATGATGACAGTGGGGGCATTGTCGGCGATTATCTTACAGTCGGTTTTACCGGTTAGTTCCGTGCTTTTAGTGGCGGGAATGATTATTGGTATTAACATTTTGGCTATCCTAATTAGTGCCGCTTTGTTAGCAGCAAAAGGTGTTCATCCCCATGAAGTTAGCTGGTTGCACTGGTTACACGGTGAGGCAAAAACTTCTCATCAAGCTGTTTATGCTTCTTGTCCCCTAACTTGCGGGATGATTCATTAAATCTGATTTTCTTACAGTGGAATTACTTACCTTTTTTCTATTTAGATTTATTTAAGTTTTCAACTGCTTTATCGGTTGACTATACAGATTCCAAGCTAGTGGAACCCGGTTTTACCGGGTTTTTTCATTGCTATTTAGCTAAAGCAGTTATCTGAATGGTGAGGTACGAAGTTTTCGTTTTGGGGGGTAGGTCTTCGCTCAAATTAGGTTAAACTTCATCTATTATGAGAAAGGCTGTGACTGAATATTAGGAAGATAGGGAGATGAGTAGGTGGGCGGAATTAAATATAAGATGAACGTAGGTTGGGTTGAAGCATGAAACCCAACGCTCGATTATGTTACGCTACCGCTAACCCATCCTACAAATAATTGTACTAGGAAATTTATTTTGCAAGACTACTTAAACAGTAATCAGTTAACTGAAAACTCACATCTGATCACTGATCACTGATAACTGATCACTGATAACCGGTATAATGGGCGAGAAAACCGGAAAAAATCGATGTCTAGCCTTCCAGAAACCGAAAATCCCAGTTACAAGGCCATCTTAGCGGCATTAAACCATTTAATCAGCGTTGTTGCCCGTTTACGAGACCCAGAAAGCGGCTGTCCTTGGGATTTAGCCCAAACCCCGGCAACCCTAATTCCCTACGTTATCGAGGAAGCTTATGAGGTGGTAGCGGCGATTAAAAGCGGTGATAAAACTGCCATTGCTGAGGAATTAGGCGATTTACTGCTACAGGTGGTTTTACAAGCCCAAATTGCCAGTGATGAGGGTAATTTTAGCCTAGAAGAAGTGGCTAGAGGCATCACTGATAAATTAATTCGTCGTCATCCCCACGTTTTCGGGGATCTATCCCTAGAAAATCCCGAACAGGTGCGTCAAAATTGGGAGAAAATCAAAGCTGAGGAAAAAAATGACCCGACTATTAGTGGCAAATTAACCCGTTATGCCCAAACTTTACCACCCTTGATCGGGGCGATGAAAATTTCTCGGCAAGCGGCGCGAGTCGGTTTTGAGTGGGAAAATATCGCGGGAGTCTGGGAAAAATTTGGCGAAGAGTTGGCAGAATGGCAAGAGTCCCTAGAATCGGGCGATAAAGAGCATCAACAGGCCGAATTAGGCGATTTACTCTTTACTATTGTCAATCTTGCTCGCTGGTATGATTTAGATCCCAGTATCGCTTTACAAGAGACTAATCTGCGTTTTATTCAACGTTTTTCCCTAGTGGAATCTGTGGCAGAAAAGCCTCTCCATGACTATACACTAGAGGAATTAACAGTTTTCTGGCAGCAAGCGAAAGCTAAGTTACATCAACCATCATCTGGGCAATAATGCAAGAGCAAGAAATTAATAAGGACAAATCCAAGAGTTTTTGGGCTTCTATTCGAGAAAATCTGCAAATTATCACTATAGCTTTAGTTTTAGCCTTACTGATCCGCACTTTTGTGGCTGAACCTCGTTTTATCCCCTCTGATTCTATGTTACCCACTTTAGAACAAGGCGATCGCTTAGTGGTGGAAAAACTTTCCTACGATTTCCATCCTCCTCGACGGGGGGATATCGTCGTCTTTGAACCGCCGGCACAATTACAATTACAGGGATATCAAAAGGATCAAGCTTTTATTAAAAGAGTGATTGCCACCCCAGGGGATGTGATTGCTGTCAAGGAGGGCAAAATTTATCTGAATAATCAACCCTTGGCAGAGGATTATATTCTAGAATCCCCTCAATATAATTTAATGCCTTTGCTCGTGCCAGAAAATAATTTATTTGTGATGGGAGATAATCGCAATAATAGCAATGACTCCCATATCTGGGGGTTTTTACCGGAAAATAACGTGATTGGTAGGGCGGTTTTTCGCTTTTTTCCTTTTAATCGTTTGGGGATTTTAGGGGGGAATCGCTAACAGGAATTTTTAGTCCTGACGATGTTGAACAATTAAGACGGAACAGGGGGCATGATGGAGAACATAATTACTCACACTACCTAAGAATAACTCTCCTAGACCCGAGCGCCCACGCCGACCGATAACAATTAAATCAATATTCTCCTCTCGCGCCACTTTACAGATAGTTTTGGCGGCATGACCGTAAATTTGCCGGTATTCTCCCTTTACACCCATTTCTGCCGCCTGATTAGCTCTTTTTTGCAACATAGCCGCCCCTTTCTGCTCGAATTCTTCCCATTGTTGCCGCCAAAAATCAAGAGTGAGATCATTACCCTGGGCGGGGTAAATATCGGCTAAATTGGGTGGAATCGGTAAAGGGCTATAATCTTCCTCAGGGGAAAGGACGTGCAGTAGTAGGAGGTTAGCTTCGTACTTACTGGCTAAGGATACAGCCTCCTTAAAAACACTGTCCCCCATCTCCGACAAATCTACTGCTATCAAGATTTTTTGATACATTTTTCAGCCTCTGCAACCATGCCTTATTTAACGGAATCCGACGCTATTAGGAATGCGATCGATCACTTTTGCCATTTTCCCATTCTTTGGTTAGATACGGAAGTGGCCGATTACAATAGCAAGACTCCCCGTTTGTCTCTGATTCAAATTCTGGCTGATTCCACGGACTTAACGGGGGAGCGGGTGACAATTTTGGATGTTCTCGAACGACCGGATATTACTGACTATTTTATCACTAAAATCCTGTTGCTTGACCGGATAGAAAAGGTTTTTCACAATGCTAGTTATGATTGTCAATTTTTGGGCGGTAAGGGCAAAGTTTAAAAAATTACCTGTACCCTAGAGTTAGCTAAAAAGGTTCCCTACTATATTGCTCCTTTACCCAATTATCAACTGAAAACCCTGGCTGAATTAGGTTATACTTAGTATTTATGAGAAAGGCTGTAATAGCTAGAAAAAATTGCTTGCGGGGATAATTTCAATGACTGTAAAGATCGCTTATCTGGGGCCAGTGGGAACCTATTCAGAAACAGCCGCTTTAGCATATGCTAACAGTTTAGCATCCCAGCCTCATCAATTAATACCCTATCCTAGCATTGCCCTGGCCTTGCGATCGGTTGTCCAAAATCAGGCCGATTTAGCAGTGGTCCCGGTGGAAAACTCCACCGAGGGAAGTGTGGTAATGACTCTTGATGCTTTATGGCAATTACCTGGGTTACAGATTCAACAAGAATTAGTTTTACCGATTTCCCATGCACTTCTATCTCCTCGACAATCGCTAACAGAAATTACCACCGTTTATTCCCATCCCCAAGCTTTAGCTCAATGTCAAAAATGGCTAGAAAATAATTTGCCTACCGTGCCGATTATTCCTACTAATTCTACCACAGAAGCGATTCAAATTCTCGATCGAGAGGCCAATTCGGCCGCTATTGCTTCTCCCCGGGCAGCAAAACTGTATCATGTACCAATATTAACACAACCAATTAATGATTATCCCGATAATTGTACCCGTTTTTGGGTAATGGCTTTAACTTCCCATCCCCAAGGGGAGCGAATGTCCCTCGCTTTTCAGGTTTTAGATCAACCTGGTGCTTTAGTCAAACCTTTAGAAGTTTTTGCCAAACGTCAGCTTAATTTATCTCGTATTGAATCGCGACCAACTAAACGATCTTTAGGGGAATACATATTTTTTATCGATCTAGAGATTAATCTGGATCAACAGCATTTAATCGCAGAAACTTTAGAAGAATTAACAAATTATACCGATGCGATCGAGGTTTTTGGTTTTTATCAGGTAGTTAATTTACCCGTAGAAAGTTTAGAGGAATTATAAACTAAGTTGCCCAGAAATTACAGTAGTTAAATAGAGATATTTTAGCTTTTAAGAGAGGGAAGAATCGGCAAAGATGAGTTTTCCTCTGGTGGAGTAAAATCAAGCTTTCTTTCCCCCACCAGAGGAAGAATAATTTCCACAGTTGTTCCTAAACCTTGACCTTGACTAAAGATAGTAATATCTCCCCCCATCATTTTCATAAAATTCTTAGAAATAGCTAATCCTAAACCCGTACCGCTAAATTTTCTAGTTGTGGAACCATCAATCATCACAAAAGGACGGAATAATTTTGATTGCTGCTGGGGGTCGATACCGATTCCTGTATCGATTATAGTGATAATAGCCTGTGGATGTTCTAGGTGAGTTATCAGAGAAATAGTTCCCGTTTCGGTAAATTTAATTGAGTTAGAAATAACATTCAAAATTACCTGTTTAAATTTAGTTGGATCAGCATAGACTACTGGATTTTCTTGACAGAAAAGTAAATTTAATTTTAAGTGCTTACCTTGCAGCGAGGCTGTTTGTAAATTAAGGCTCTTCGGGAATTGTTATGCAAATAATTAACTTAAAATAAAATTCGATGAGAGCGCCTACGCTCAAAAGTAGCTGAAATCCATACAGGGAAGGACTTAAGGCACAAACAGGTTAA
>NZ_SFBV01000187.1:0-7391 GCF_007095585.1 Microcystis sp. M_OC_Ca_00000000_C217Col | reverse complement strand
AGTTTTCCGAACAATTTCATCGCTGACAAAACGGATGACTGGTGCCGTTACTTTGTCTTGCCTATTTGGGGTACAAAAGATTTTCTTTATTCCCCTTGACTTTTAAGACAATCGCTACGGTACTTCTTCCTACTTTACATTTTTACATGAACTAAGCCTAAAGCCTAAACTATGTTGACCTATAATCACAAAAAAACCCGCTGGCGCGGGCTTTTTTCACAAAACCAAAGTTTTAATTAACCTAACAACGCTTTTGCCTTCGCTACCACGTTATCCACGGTAAAACCGAACTTCTCTGACATTCCTAGAGAAAATATCGTAATTTTGTTAAAATAATCTCAAAGAAAAGCCTCTAAAATCGAAGGTAATGTCCAAAATCGCTAAAAAACTTAGTAATTCTCCTTTTCGTTATCCTGGCGGTAAATTTTATGCCCGTAAGCTAATCTTAGCTTGTCTTCCCAGTCACCATAAGTATTGTGAACCTTTTGCGGGGGGAGCATCTATATTCTTTGCTAAGGAAAGTGTAGCAGAGAATATTCTCAATGACAAAGATGAAGAATTAATCAACTGTTATCGACATATCAAAGATTATCTTGATAGTCTAATTGAATTATTAAAAGATCTAAACGCTACCAAAGAACTACACAGTTATTATAAAAATGAATTTCAACCAGCCAATGACCTAGAAAGAGCCATGCGTTGGTATTATCTAAATAGAACTTCCTACTCAGGAATTATGAAACTTGAAAATTGTTATTGGGGCTATGGTGATAAGTATTCTATGCGTCCTGAAAACTGGCCTTCTCACCTAAAAACCACTTCGGAAAAACTGCAAAATGTCAATTTATCTTGTTTAGATTTTGAAGATTTAATCAATCAATTACCCGATGATTACTTTTTATTTGTCGATCCTCCTTACTTTCAAGCAGATCAAAATAAATTCTATTCCTGTTTCTTCAGTCTAGAAGATCATGAAAGGTTATGTAAGACGTTGAAAAAACATCAACATCGATTTAAATTTCTTTTGACTTATGATAATTGCTCCGAAATTAGAGAAATGTATGATTGGTGTATTTCTTTACAAGATAATGAATGGAATTACACTATTAATCGAACTGATGATCAAAAAAATGGTTTAAAATTAGAACATGGTTATCAGAGTGAAAGACGCAAGGGCAAGGAGGTATTTATTGCTAATTATGATCTTCAGAAACCTGCAAGATTTACACCTCTACAATTAAGTTTATTCGATGTATCTTGATTCCTAATTTTAATCAAGTAAATCCTCTATTTTTTCTATCGGGAGCCATGGTTGTAGAGGTTCAGCCGTATTAACATCAAAGAAAATTTTGGGATAATTAGGGATGAAATTACAGTTTTGATCCTGGCATTTCTGGCGAGAACAATTGATATTATTGGTTTGATTTGCTGTTAAATCTTTACTTCTGGCAACGTACATTTTTAAAAGGGCTTCTTCTTGATTATTAATATTAATTTTGCTTAAAAATATTTGCTCTTTTGGTGTGGGCTTCCAAACAAATAGTCCCGTTTCTAAATTGGTCTAAAAAAAAGCATTGGCAAGAGATGTAATCACTAAATCAAAATCTGTTTTAATATGAAGGTATTCCTATCAATTTAGACCTTTTGTGTTCGGTAATTCGATTTGTAATTTTCTTGTGCGAGAATGGGTACTTTTTCAAAAAAGATCAAGTTGAACTTCAAAAAAAGGTTTTCTAATTATTAAAGGAGGATCACCGATTTCTCCAGAGAGTTTCAGCAAGCCATCATCAAAAGTATCTAAAACATCCACTCTGGCTTTAATTGCCGTCGCCACATGAGTTGCATCTTTAGGTTTTAGTGCCTGATATTGCCACATCAATTCTCTGGCTAGTTCACCAACTTTTCTGTCCACATCATAAATATAAATCCACTCATGTCGGAAAAAATCTCTGATTTTTTCCTCACTTTCTTTAGGTAATTTTGGCTGTCCTTTTTCTAATTTCACCACTTCAATAAAAGTAAGAGCAGAAGTCACAATTATTACCTGACCATTTTCAGCTGCTTTGAGAACAGAAATACAATCATTAATTTTATCCTTTTCATTTTTCAGGAAAGCTAAAAAAACACAAGAATCCCAGTAGTGTAGCTTTTTTGTTGGACGAATCACTTACTTCCTACCCAAATTCCGATCATTTCCTCAATGGTAGGTAAATCTTTTTCCTCAGGAAAAAGATCAATTGACTCAACTTTAATCCCGATTTTTTCCCCATCTTCTCTAGAGGTAACTATCCCCGATACAGAGACTCTTTTTTCTAGATATTCTTTGATATTATCAAGTAAATTTGGTTCAAAGTAACATTTAACACTTTTATTAGTCAATAAATTGTAAACTCTAAAAATAGGTTGACGACTTACATCAATAGCTTTAAGCACACCTTCTACAGTACCAAAACTTTGATATTTTCCCCCGATAATTTCATCAACATTAGCAATCAAAGCTTGATTCAAGTCGATACACCTTGAATCAAAGCCCAATTGCACCATAAACTCATCTCTTTTTTTCAATATTGCTAATGATCGCGCACTTTCTAAAGCTCGATCAGAAAAATACTTAGGGCGAATCGGATGTTCTAAAATTGTTACTATTCCCCTTTCTACAGTCTTAATAACTTCAGAAATTTGACTAGGTGTAATCTGATCTTGAGGCATTCCTTCTAAAGTAAGATGAATGCTGCCACTATGAATTTGAGAGATTCTCCAATTTATCAGGGGGCGATTTTTGTTAGCAAGGGTTTTATCTACTTCATGGAGTAGTATTGCTAATTGTTCTTGAGCCTTGATAAATTTATCAAAAGACAACAGTGAGCCTTCTATATCTAGTGTTAGGCTCTTGATTGTTTCCTTCGATATAGGGCTTTCCCCTTTAGTCATGGCTCTAGGAATCGTGATAATTATCTCAAGTGTAAAGGTTTTGGCTAACTACTAAAGCTTCCTACTTTACATTTTTACATGAACTAACCCTAAAGCCTAAACTAGGTTGACCTATAACCACAAAAAACCCGCTTGCGCGGGCTTTTTCCACAAAATCAAAGTTTAATTAACCTAACAACGCTTTTGCCTTCGCTACCACGTTATCCACGGTAAAACCAAACTTCTCTAGAATCACACCCCCTGGAGCAGAAGCGCCGAAGGTATCAACCCCCAACACATCCCCCTCATCGGTGATGTAGCGATGCCAACCCATGGTTGAACCCGCTTCCACCGCGAGACGTTTTTTCACTGCTTTCGGCAATACCGATTCTTTGTATTCTGCCGATTGTTCCTCGAATAGCTCCCAACAGGGCATAGAAACGACGCGAGCTTTAATTCCTGCCTCTTTTAACACCGCAGCCGCTTTATCGCAGAGATACAACTCGCCCCCCGTACCGATGAGAATGACATCGGGAGTACCTTCACAATCGGTGATAACATAAGCACCTTTAGCCACACCCGCAAGGGAAGTTCCCGCTAAATTGGGCAGATTTTGACGGGAGAGAGCCAATAAAGTCGGGCGTTTCTTTTCGCTCACCGCTACTTTATAAGCACCGGAAGTTTCCGTACCATCTCCCGGACGCATGACTAACAGGTTAGGAATAGCGCGCAGAGAAGCAACGTGTTCCACGGGTTGGTGAGTCGGTCCATCTTCCCCTAAGGCAATGGAATCGTGAGTCATTACCCAGATGACGCGGGTTTCTGACAAGGCCGATAAACGGATAGAATTCCGCATATAGTCGGTGAAAATCAGGAAAGTCGCCCCGTAGGGAATCAATCCCGTGTTATGGAGAGCAATCCCGTTACAAATCGCCCCCATCGCGTGTTCTCGCACGCCAAAATGGACGTTACGCTCCTGATAACTGCCTTTTTGGAAATTACCAAAATGCTCTAATTCGGTGTAGTTAGAGTGGGTTAAATCCGCCGAACCACCGATTAAACCGGGTAAAACCCCCGCAAGGGCATTTAAGCAGATTTCCGAGTGTTTACGACTAGCCAGCGCCTTATCTTCGGGTTTATAAACCGGTAAAGCTTGCTCCCAACCTTCCGGCAGTTGACCGGTGGTTAACTGTTCAAATAAAGCCGCTTCTGCGGGATATTTAGCCTGATATTCGTTAAATAACTTATTCCAGTCCGTTTCTGCCGTCGTTCCCTTGTCCACTGCTTGCCGGAAACGATTTAACACCTCATCGGGAACCACAAACGGCTCGTATTGCCAACCCAGGGCCTTCCGGGTTAACTCGATTTCTGTTGCTCCTAAGGCTGCCCCGTGAACATCGGCGGTATTAGACTTATTGGGGGAACCATAACCGATGGTGGTGGTGATTTTAATCATCGAGGGTTTATCGGTGACAGCTTTGGCAGCCGCAATCGCATTGGCAATGGCATCTAAATCGGTGTTGCCATTCTCGACGTGCTGAACGTGCCAACCGTAGGCTTCAAAACGCTTGCTCACGTCTTCGGTAAAAGCGATATCGGTGGAACCATCGATCGAGATATGGTTATCATCATAGAGAGCGATTAACTTGCCTAAACCCCAGTGACCGGCTAAAGAACAAGCTTCCCCGGAAATACCCTCCATATTGCAACCATCACCCAAAATCACATAGGTGTAATGGTCGATAATTTTGGCATCCGGTTTGTTGAAACGGGCCGCTAAATGGGCTTCTGCTAGGGCCAAACCCACACCATTGGCAATCCCTTGACCCAGCGGACCGGTGGTCACTTCTACCCCTTCCGTGACGAAATTTTCGGGGTGGCCGGGGGTTTTCGATTTCCACTGCCGGAATTGTTTAATTTCCTCGAGGGGAACGCTATCGTATCCGGTCAGGTACATCAAAGCGTACTGCAGCATACAACCGTGACCGGCGGAGAGAACAAAACGATCGCGATTGACCCATTGGGGGTTTTTCGGGTTAAAACGCAGGAATTGATCCCAGAGGACAAAGGCCATGGGTGCGGCCCCCATCGGCAGTCCGGGGTGTCCCGATTTAGCTTTTTCCACGGCATCCACCGCTAAAAAACGCACGGCATTAATACAAAGTTCTTCGAGGGATTGGGAGGCGACAACCATAATGTTTTTTAGAATGAACTACAAAAATAAGACCCAGTTAAAGAGGGAGCCACTCACAGATTACTCTTTCAGGGGCATCGACTCAAGCATATTTTCTAAAAGCTAAGGTGACGTTATGGCCGCCAAATCCAAAAGAGTTGGAGAGGGCAGCGTTAACTATCTGCTGACGACTTTCGTAGGGGACGTAATCAAGATCACAATCGGGGTCAGGATTGTCAAGGTTGAGAGTCGGGGGAATCCGATCATTAGCGATCGCCATGACCGTGGCCACGGCTTCAATGCCGCCAGAACCGCCTAAAAGGTGGCCTGTCATCGATTTGGTGGAACTGACGGGGATTTGGTAGGCTGATTCTCCTAAAGCTTTTTTAATCGCCTTGGTTTCCGTGGGATCATTGGCCCCCGTACTGGTGCCGTGGGCGTTGATATAGCTAATTTCCGCCGGAGTTAAACCGGCATCTTTGATCGCTAATTCGATCGCTCTGGTGGCTCCACGACCATCGGGAACCGGTGCAGTCATGTGATAGGCATCGCAAGTCAGACCATAACCGATCATTTCGGCGTAAATCCGCGCCCCACGGGCTAAGGCCGTTTCTAATTCCTCTATAATCAAAATTCCTGCCCCTTCCCCCATGACAAAACCATCCCGGTCCTTGTCAAAGGGACGACTGGCCCGGGTGGGGTCATCGTTGCGGGTGGACAGGGCCTTAGCGGAGGCAAAACCAGCCAATCCTAGGGGGGTAACGGCGGCCTCCGTCCCACCGCAGATCATCCCTTTGGCCAAACCCCTTTGTACTAGACGAAAAGCATCGCCGATGGCATTGGAACCGGCGGCGCAAGCGGTCACGGTGCAGTTACTCGGTCCTTTGGCCCCCGTGTGGATAGCGGTTAAACCAGCGGCCATATTGGCAATCATCATCGGGATCATGAAAGGACTACACCGGCTCGGACCTTTTGTCAAGTAAATTTCCTGTTGATCCTCAAGCACTTTTATGCCACCTACGCCCGTACCAATTAGTACGCCTATATCATCGGCATTGAGAGCGTCGATAACTAATCGAGAATCTTGCAGCGCTTGCAAACTGGCGGCGACGGCAAATTGAGCGAAACGGTCCATGCGCTTTGCCTCTTTGCGATCCACATATTCGTGGGGGTCAAAACCCCGCACTTCCCCAGCAATGCGACAAGCGTGACGGGAGGCATCAAAGTGGGTAATTAAACCAATGCCACTTTTGCCGTTGATTAAGCCTGTCCAATAGTCTGCTAGATTATTGCCGAGGGGAGTGATCGCACCCATCCCCGTGATGACAACCCTTTTTAATGGCAATTCTGTCATGTTTGTTCAAAAATAAGGGCAGATTTTGCCCCAGATATTTAATCCTAATTGTCAATTTTCCCGCAATAATTAGGCGGTTGCTCCTACTTTCTCGCTAATATGGTCAACAGCTTTGCCTACAGTGTCAATTTGTTCGGCCGCTTCGTCGGGAATTTCAATATCAAATTCTTCCTCTAAAGCCATCACTAACTCGACCACATCGAGGGAATCAGCTTGCAGATCATTAGCAAAGCTTGCTTCGGGGGTAACTTTTTCCGGCTCTACTTCTAATTGTTCTACAACAACTTTTTTAACTCGATCGAAGATGTCTGCACTCATGGATGTCAATTTTTATCCGCTGGTTTACCGGACTCTAGCCTCTAGAGTCTGGGGAAATGGGGCGGTGTTACCATTTCCGACAATAAATTTCGGTTAGCTTTTTCACTGACCATTTTTCATCTTACTGGAAGTTGTTCCCCTCTTGATGAAGTTTTTTCGCGATCATCAGGGAAGTGAGGTGTGGGGTGTGGCAATTATGAATTATGAATTATGAATTGGGGAGGTGGGGAAGTGGGGAAGTGGGGTAGTTGGGTGTGGAGTAGTGGAGTAGTGGGGTGTGGGAATTATGAATTATGAATTATGAATTGGGGAGGTGGGGAAGTGGGGAAGTGGGGTAGTTGGGTGTGGAGTAGTGGAGTAGTGGAGTAGTGGGGTAGTGGGGTAGTGGAACATTTGGAGGAAATTTCCCTAAACCCCTAAATCCCTATCACCCCAAAACCCTATCACCCTGACTCCTATCTCCTGACGACCGAATAAAAAGCAAAAATATAACGGATAACTCCGAAATTCGGATAATAATCATCGGAAATTTTGGGTCTGAAACCCCGCCGTTCTAGGTTGGCTTTACGTTAGAATTAAAAGGCCAGTCTCGAAAACCAAGTGGACGGCGCAGCACCTTGAAAACTCGGCTTAGGG
>NZ_SFBV01000186.1:0-10158 GCF_007095585.1 Microcystis sp. M_OC_Ca_00000000_C217Col | reverse complement strand
AAAGATGCAATGCTCCGGTGCTGATTCGGAGCATCTTTCAATTTGACAACGCCGATTGTAGGGCTAATTCATGAATTAGCCCTACGCCGATTGTAGGGCTAATTCCACTGCTAAATCGATCGACTCTTGTTCCCCACTTAAGCCCAACTATCGGCACTATTCGTTCATTAAACACTAATTGTCAAGATGCAATGCAATCCTTGCTATCAAAGTAATTTCAGTTCCGGTGCTGATTCGGAGCATCTTTCAATTTGACAACGCCAGAAAAAGACTGGCAGCTAATAGCTTCTTTATTATATCTCCCGCAAAAGTGAGTTTTTAATCGCATTTTCCAGAAAAAGATCGCTTTTCTACTGCTAGGAAATAATCTATTTCTTTCTGCTTCTCCTGACTCGGAGAATACTGACTCGGAGACTCCTCACTTAACGGAAGATTTTTGATTTATGCAGCAGGTTTATTGATTAGGCACTGATACTAGATAAGTAGTTATAGAATTCTAATAACTCCTCATTAGTTAGCAGTAAACGAGACTTTTTGCCATAGGTAGAAATCAGGTATTCCCGACCTTTTTCTGTGGTCCAAGCTAATCGTTTCATCTCCACATCAATTTTAGTTTTAAGCACTGAATAATCGATTTCTTCGGGAATAACAACAACTGGTTCTGGTGCCGGGGGTTCTTCTTCAGTTAAACTCGCTTCTTCTGGCAATTCTGATAATAAGGAGTAATTATCGGTTTCCATTTCTAATAATAAAGGCTCTGGTTCTGGTAAAGGAATATCCTTAACTTGAGGTAATTCCGGTTCAATTTTAGCCGGGGGAATATCCTTAACTTGAGGTAATTCCGGTTCAATTTTAGCCGGGGGAATATCCTTAACTTGGGGTAATTCCGGTTCAATTTTAGCTTCAGGACGAGGTATTTCGGTGACTTTAGCCGTTTTAGTCGATTTTTTGGCACTAGGGACGGTTTTAGGTAAATCTTCCGGTAGAGAAATATTATTGGGGCTGATTTTTTCCACAAGCTGGAGATCGGGGGTGTTTTCAGCTTCTAAAAGCAGTAAAGCTCTTTCTCTGGCTCTATCTTCGGCGATTTCCACCGTATCTGCCGCTGCTAAACCTGTAACGACCGTTTTTCCCTCAATTTCGATGATCGCTCTCACAATATACTTGCCGTGATCGATTTGAACTAACTCGCTAATCAGGGCAACTTGGGGGTAACGTTGGCGTAACTTTTGCAACATGGTGACTTTTTCGAGTTCTTTTGTACTTATAATAAAATACTCTATCGTAATTATGGAAAAATGTAGCAAGTTCTTGCTAGGATCAAAGATTAGATAAAATTTTCAGTCCTAGGATTAGCCTTGCCCATGGTAACAAGATTCTACTAGGCTGAAGCTTCTGCCAGAAAGACGAGCGATCGCAAAAAAGTTTGCCAGTGTTCGCTATTGGCTTATCCTAAGAAAGGATTCGATAATTCTCAAGGTAGGTTCGGGTGTTCGATGCTTGCTTAGTTTACCTTCACTGTCACCTACAGCGATCGCAATTAGCCCGATAGAGATAATCTCTCGAGTCAATGGTTTAAATCAATCCTCTCATTATATAAGTATTTAAACTTAATTGTCCACCATTCCGTCAGTGTCTTGTAAGTAAGGATTATTGTTAGATGGACTTCTCGATCGCCACACTCCTCTCTCATCTTAGTGATGATAAATTAGCTACGGGTAAACTTCTCGAAAAAAAATTAGGCTGCGAAGACGATCCCGAAAGCTGCGAAAAATTGCAAGTGATTCTCGATGCTTTGGAACGTTTGGGAATGGTTGTCAAAGAACGGGGGCGCTATCGTCGTGTAATCGAGGAAAATATCGTAGAAGCAAAGCTGCGCTGTTCCAGTAAAGAATTTTGCTTTGCTATCCAAGATATCGAAGATGCTGATGACATCTACGTGTCGAAAAATCATCTCAGTAACGCTTGGAATGGCGATCGAGTTTTAGTCAAAATCATCCGTGAGGGAACCCGTCGTCGTTCTCCGGAAGGAGAGGTGAGATTAATTCTCGAACGAGCTAATCCTTCGCTTCTAGCGCAAGTAAAACAGGAAAATGAACAGTTTGTGGCGGTTCCCCTCGATGATCGCCTAAAATTTACCCTTAATCTCCTCGAAAATGGTCAAAATCTCCAAGAAAATATCGATCACCTCGTTCATGTTTCCGTCCTCCGTTATCCCCTAGGAGAAATGCCTCCCATCGGTAAAGTTACTCGCATTCTCGGTTCTACTGCCGAGGCCGCTGCCGACACGGATATCGTCTCCTGTAAACACGATCTACCCCATAATTTTCCGCCAGAAGCCCTCGAAATTGCCGATAATTTAGCAGATTTCTTCGATAGTGGCGAAAAAGAACAACTGCGAGATTTAACTCCACTCTTCACCTTTACCATCGAAGATGACACCCCTCTAGATTATCCCCCAATCATTGAAAATGCCTTTTCTTTAGAGAAAATCAACCAAAATCGCTGGCAAGTGGCCATTCATATCAGCGATGTGGTCCGTTACATTGAACGGGGCGGATTATTGGATAAAGTTGCCAAAAAACGGGGAACTGCCGTCTATTTAGGCGAAAAAGTGCTGCCATTAGTCCCGGCTGCCCTTACCAGTCGTTGTTCCCTGTCACCCCAAGAACAGCGCCCCGCTATTTCTATCCTCGTCACCCTCGATGATAAGGGGGAGCTAGTGGAGTACGAAATCACCCGCAGCCTCATCCAAGTGGATCAACATTTTACCTATCAACAGGTGCGCGATCTGCTCAGTGAAGAAGATAGCGAAGCTGCCCCCACCGATACCGTTGAAACCCTGAAAGATTTATTTTTCAGCGTTTGCCCCACCCTAAAATCCCAACGTCTGCAGCGGGGTAGTTTTGATATTCAATTAGACAAAATCTCTCCCTACAAAGACGAAGGACGGGGGGGGACTGTTCTCGCTTCTAATAATTTACCGGCCCGTTCTTTACTGACAGAAGTGGCAATTTTAGCCGGCAAAGTTGTCGCTGAACATTTACAGGCCTTAAAATTGCCCTGTATCTACTGTGGACAATCGGAACCGGATTGGGATGAATTGGAGGATTTACTCAAATTGGCCAATAATTTAGGGGCAGAATTAAATTTAACTGCCGAGGAGGAGATTAAACCCAATGACTATCAAAATCTCACCCGCACTTTTTCCGCTTCTTCATCGGTGAAAGTCCTCAATTATCTGCTGCAAGAAACTCTCAAATTAGTTAGATATAGCAGCCATCCTCTACCCCATTTTGGTTTGGCCTATCCTAGCAATTATACCCACTGTCTCTCCCCCCTACAAAGATATGCCGATCTTTGGGTACAACGGGTGTTAAAACTCCTACTAACCGAGGGGAAAGATCGCCGCAGCAAAATCGTCAAAGTCGGGGTTAATTTGGGCAGTAATAGCTGTCATGGACAGATTCATTGGAATATTCTCCCAAGTCAAATTCAGGAGGAGTTAGAAGAAGAAAGCCATCTAATTGTTTCCCATCTCAATGATCGCTCAAAAATTGCTGAAGATGCGGAAAAAGACCTAGAAGGATTGAAAAAAGCCGAGAAAATGAAAGAAAGAATGGGTCAAGTGTTTCGCGGCTTAATTACCGGTGTACAATCCTATGGTTTCTTCGTGGAAATTTCCGATTTATTAGTGGAAGGGTTGGTCCATGTTTCTTCTCTCAAGGATGATTGGTACGAATATCGCGCCCGTCATAGCTGTTTGGTAGGACGGAAAAATCGCGTTGCCTATCGTCTCGGTGATGAGGTAGAAGTGGAAGTAAAAGATGTAGACTATTATCGTCAGCAAATCGATCTAGTTACAGTTAGCGGTGGCAGTTCAGCAAGTTATGACGACTTAGAAGAAGATTAATTATGAATCAACCAACCACCGAAAAAATCGGGAAAACCCGCTTTATTCTGCCCTTTTTATGCGGTATTTTTCTCTTTTTAACTGGCTGTGTCCGTTACGATGTGGGCATTAATTTTCCCCACCAACACCACGGGGAAATTATTCAACATATCACCCTCGGACAACGTTTAACCAGTCTCAGTCAAACCGAAGCCACTAAATGGTTAAATAGTATCGAACAGAGGGCAAAATTACTTAAGGGGAAAACCGATCATATTTCCGAACGAGAAATAATTGTCACTATTCCCTTTAGTAATAGTCAGGAATTAGAGGAAAAATTCAATCAGTTTTTTGATCCTAGTTCTTCCTTTAAAATCAAAAATTCCCCTAATACCGATGATAGCAAATTACTGCAACTAGATTCAAAACTGGCAGTTACAGAACAAGATTGGTTCTTTTTGAACCAGAAAAACTTAAAATTAACCGTTGATTTGCGGGCTTTGGGTGTACTTTCCGAACAGGGAAATATTATCATTAGCCCCGGTTCCTTAGTCGATATCGACTTCGCTTTAAAGACTCCCTTAGCCGGTCAAAATATTGAAGATGACTCAGGATTAAATCCCCCGGTAGAACAAGTTGACAATCAGTTAATTTGGCATTTAAAACCGGGAGAAATTAACACCATTGCGGCAGCTTTTTGGGTTCCTAACTATTTAGGTATCGGCACAATAGTTATTGTTTTAATAACAGTTTTTGCCTATTACTTGAAATATAAACGCTTGCCCGGTGTATCCCCATCGACTTAAATTGAGAGGGCAACTAAGTAGTTATTGTTAAAAACTGTCAGACACCCCCCTTATTAAGGGGGGATTAAGGGGGGATCAACACCCCCCTTATCAAGGGGGGATTAAGGGGGGATCCATCTTCAATTTAATTATGAACAGCCACTTATTGACCGAGATTTAATGATCAATAAGAGAAAAATTAGCCAACTTATGAAACTGATCTAAAAATTGGCCCGCAATAGGGAAAATCTTGGCTAGGATCAAATCATAGTCATAATTGAGACTAGACGAGTTTCCCTTTTTTACTTTATTACTGGCAATTACAGTTATGGTTAGCAATATTCCCTTTTCTATCCCCGAATATAGCCTCGATCGAGATTGTACCACCCTCTCCCGTCACGTCCTGCAACAACTACAAAGCTTTTCCCCCGACGCGCAGGATTTAAGCGCAATTATGAGTCGGATTGCCCTAGCGGGGAAATTAATTGCCCGTCGTCTCAGTAAAGCGGGATTAATGGCGGATGTGCTAGGTTTTACCGGAGAAACCAACGTCCAAGGGGAATCAGTCAAGAAAATGGACGTTTTTGCCAATGAGGTATTTATCTCGGTTTTTAAGCAAAGTGGTTTAGTTTGCCGTCTTGCTTCCGAGGAAATGGATAAACCCTATTATATCCCAGAAAACTGTCCCATCGGTCGCTATACCCTACTCTACGACCCGATCGATGGTTCTTCCAATGTGGATATTAACCTAAATGTGGGTTCGATTTTTGCCATCCGTCAACAGGAAGACAATGATTTAGACGGAGAGGCGCGGGATTTACTGCAAAATGGTCGTAAACAAATCGCCGCCGGTTATATTCTCTACGGACCCTCGACTATTTTAGTTTACTCGATCGGTCGCGGTGTTCATGCCTTTGTCCTTGACCCCAGTTTAGGGGAATTTATCCTTGCCCAAGAGAATATTATTATCCCCGATCACGGTCCGATTTATAGTACCAATGAGGGCAATTTTTGGCAGTGGGATGAGGCAATTCGCGACTATACCCGTTATGTTCACCGTCATGATGGTTACACGGCCCGTTACAGTGGGGCATTAGTGGGAGATATCCATCGAATTTTAATGCAGGGTGGTGTTTTTCTTTATCCGGGTACTGTTAAAAATCCCCAGGGAAAATTGCGCCTAATTTATGAAACTGCCCCCCTTGCTTTTTTAATTGAACAGGCAGGAGGTAAAGCTAGTGATGGGGTGACAAATCTTTTAGATATCGTTCCCGATAAATTACACACCCGCACACCTTTAGTGATCGGTAGTATCGAAGATGTTAAATTAGTAGAGTCTTTTATCGCTGATCGTCGTCATCGCGATCGAGTTTAACTTATAGTTTTATTTAGCGATATTGACATGGATTTACAAGCTCTGAAGTGGACTAAAAATGTCAGGCGAAACGATGGTACATGGGCATATCGGGAATATAAGGTTTCTGATCGCTTCCAACTGGCATGGAAAGATGATGAAGTCAATGCCAATAAACCCGAAAAAGGTAGTTTGATACTACTCAGACAGCGAGGGTATGTTACCCATTTAGTAAAAGTTCTCGACTGCAAAGCCAAACGTGAAATTGGCAAGGATAATTACGACATCTATCGAATTGTTAAGGTGCTTTGGGCTATTGATTTTGATAATCCACCTGTATCAGCAAAAGCAGATAAGATGTTTGATTATCGAGTCAGGTATCAGGGTGGGAATGTGATGGAATTGGAGAAGTTACCAACTTTCAGACAGCGTTGGGATGACGATGGCGGTTTGGGGGGATTCCAAACTTACATTCGGAATTTATTGGGGCTGTCAAGCAATGACTAAGATCCTTGTTAAGCTTGTGTTATAGTATTGAGCAGATATAGAGTAACTGCTATGACTGCTATAGTTCAGGAACTTTTAGATACCTTTGACCGCTTGACAGACTCAGAGCGCTCAGATTTGCTATTAGAGATTCTGAAGCGGACAATTCACCTGGATTTTCCGCCCTTATCTGATGAAGATCTAGTCCTCAATGCCGAGGGAATTTTTCTAGAATTAGATGATCAGGAAGCTTCCTATGGATAGCCCTGATCGTGGTCAGGTTTGGCTGGTTGATCTGGGTTATGTGGCCAAAGTCAGACCCTGTTTGGTTATCAGTATTCCTGCGCGCAATCAAGAGCGTGCCTTAGCGACTCTGGTTCCACATACGACAAGCTCTCGTGGTTCAAGATTTGAAGTGAAAGTCCAAGCTCGCTTCCTTAGAGAAGGAGTCTTTGATGTACAAAACATCGTTACAATTCCCCATGCAAAGCTTTTGCGTAAATTAGGAAATCTGACATCTGAGCAAATGATGGAGGTTGAGAATGCGTTACTTTTTTGGCTAGGGTTTGAAGAGAGGAATGATCAAGAAAGCGAAGATTAGTCTGTGCGCTAGTTGCAGCGGAAACATAATCAATAGTTAGGGTTTGCGGCAAAAAGTTTTTCGTGGGGTGTGGGGTGTTTAGGTTTATTCAGCAAGCCCTAAATACAATCGAATCCCTTTGGGATAATTATTCTAGTATGAGAACATGGATTATTCTTAAGGAGCTATCTAAGTCATGACGATCACTACAGAAGATTTGCTGTTATCTTTGCCGCTAGTTAGCAGGGAAGAAATGTTAGCTGGAATGAGTTTTTTAAAAGCAGATTTAGAAGGACTATTTACTTCCGATCAATCCCTTAATTTACCGAAGGAATATCAAAATGATTATTTAAAAATTACTGGAGTTATAGAAAAAATCAGAGCAGCTCAAACTCTACATCAAGCGGAGAATATTTATTCTCTTGAATATCAACCAATAACAAGAGAATTTCAAGCTAAGTATTGTGAAGTTTTGTCTGCTGATAGCTTAAAAAAATGGCATATTATGATAATTATTTACGGAGTTTTATCGAGTTATTTCGAGTGAAGAAAATACTGTTAGATGCTTTGTTAAAATCAACAGATAAATCCGCTCAATATAATCGTATTTGCTTCGGTCTTACCATACTCTCAGAGATAATAATAGAAAAATATATTGGCTATTTTCCCCACAACTACCTAGAATCTTTTAAGATGATCGCCAAGGCTTTTTTAAATGATCCTAGCTTGCAACCAGAGAAAACAAGTCAGTTTAAGCAAGTTTTAATCTCTTTAAAGAATACGGCTAGAGCAATCCTCTGGCAAATACAAGAATACGAAAATCAAGAAACTAAACCTCTCAATTGGACAGACTTTTATACGTCGAATAAATCCGATACTGATCAAGTGCAGAAACAAAAAAATCAGCCAGCGATAGCATGGGCAAAATCTCGCTTGGAACAGTTAGAAAATCTGAGAAAAGTTAAGGGATGGGATTAAAAGAGTGATTGTAATTCTGGACTCTAACATTTTAAGCTTATTAGTAACCCCGCTCGGTGAAGACTGGCCAGAAGATCAAAAGTTATTTACAGAAGTTTATCAATGTACCGAATGGGTTTTATCGTCTGCTGGCAAGAGGAGCTTGTCTGACTTCATCTGATCTATGTGATTATGAGGTTAGACGAGAAGTAAAAGCGTGCAAGAATTAGATAAGTTAAGGAATGTAATTAAGTTTCAGAAAGTCAGTTTTATTTTACTACAAAAAGCCGCTTATCTTTGGGCTGAAAAGTTAAAGAAAATATTGATATAGATTGTATCCTATCGGCTCAATGGTCGCTACTCAAAGAAAAATATCCCAGTCGTCGGGTTATTATTGCCAGCAAAAATATCAAAGATTTCCAAAACATTACTGATTGCTCCCTCTGGGAAGATATACATTATTAAAGCGAAACCGCTTGCTTTTATTTTTTTCAATAATAATTATAGATCCAAAACAATCTATTTGCCACCCGAAAAATTCTTGATCAATAGGACTCGATCGAGGATAATTAGAGAAAGTATCTTTGCTGGTGAAATTGAGCTTTACTTTGTCTAGGAAAAACCTGCCTTAGACAAAGTAAAGATCAGAAAATCCTACACCATGGATACTCTAACGGTCGTGCGGTGCGCCAAACCCAACGGTTAAGGTGTTACCCATTGGATCATAATAAACGTTTACTTCTGCCATTTTTGTCTGATTAATTATAAGGTTGTAATGATTGGGTAGGAGCGAATTTTTTGGTCAACTGTAATAATGATTAAATCATTTTGGATTGCTTGACAAATTAGCAGTCTATCAAAGGGATCACGATGCAAGGGAGGTAATTTCATTAAATAGGCGATGCTTTCTTCATCAATCGTTAAACTCGCTATTTGATGGCGATCGCGTTGTTTGGGCAGATAAACTTCTGGTGATTCTGGCAAGGGAAGTTTACCTAATTGATATTTAATAATGGCTTCCCAGATGGAGGCTACACTTAAATATACGCTATTTTTAGCGTCTTTAATGGCATCACAAAAATCTTGTGAAAGTTGAGGATCTCCATTAAGAAACCAGAGAAAGATATGAGTATCGAGTAAAAGTCGCATGATTTTTATAAAGGGTTTTCAAAGTCCTGTAGGATTTCATCGGGTAAGGGATCGTCAAAGTCAGCAGGAACGGTAAATTCTCCTTGACAGAGGGCGTAGGGTCTAGGCGTTTTTGGCTCTTTTTGTTGATTCCTTCTGGCTTGGGTAAATAATAAAAAGTCAAGCAGTTCTTCAACAATTTCTTCGGAGATTTGAGATATTTCTTGGATCAGTCTTTCTCTAGTTGTCATTAGGTTTGCTCCTTTTAAGGTTGAATATTTAAGATTTGACGTTGTTGATTATTACGGCGATCGAGTTCTTGCTTAAGGGTTTCTTTTGTTATCGTTGGCATTCAATTTTTCTTGGCGGTCTAATTGCGGGAAATAGCTCTTATAACAGTATAGCTATTGGTTTGGCGGTTTTGGTCATTTACATAGGGTTTTCTGAATAATGGTAAAACCCTTTTAAAATAAGGCTTTTGACCTGTTAAAATCCGATGTTAGTGCCAGACAATCGGATTGGGACTCTCAAAAACCTTTTGAAAAATCTGGGAACGAGACGCATTCATTCCTTTAAGTGTGTCAATCTATTCTAGGGCTACAGAATTGGCTCCTTTATAAGCTTGGTTAAAGGCTACAAACACAGTTGAAAAAACTGCGATTGCCACCTTCATACCAAACAAGCGAAACCGCTTGCTTTTATTTTTTTCAATAATAATTATAGATCCAAAACAATCTATTTGCCACCCGAAAAATTCTTGATCAATAGGACTCGATCGAGGATAATTAGAAAAAGTATCTTTGCTGGTGAAATTGAGCAGATTAGTCTAGGAAAACCCTGCCCTAGACAAAGTAAAGATCAGAAAATCCTACACCATGAATACTCTAACGATCGCTTGGATAGTCGTTCCCTTTTTGAGCGGCTTTATTGGCTATTTACTGTCTCGCTGGGCTAAATATCTGTCCTTAATTACTTC
>NZ_SFBV01000185.1:0-4604 GCF_007095585.1 Microcystis sp. M_OC_Ca_00000000_C217Col | reverse complement strand
TATAGATGATTTCCTGACCTAAGATCACATTTTATTCTTTTTTCCACTTCAATCTAAGAATTGAGAAAAAAGCAAAACCCTCCATTATACCATAAAAAAATTATGCAAGAGGTCTAATATTATCATGGAATTGTCACTCAAAAACCTATGGCCAAAGGAAAACATAGCATCTTACAATTTGAGTTAGCCTCTGCCATTAATCAACAGACTAAACCTCAAAAATTAGCTTATGCTCTACCTGAATTGCGTTGTACTTTTGCAGAACGTTCAATTGTGCCAGATATTGCGGTGATTCGTTGGGAGAATTTGCCAAGAGATCTAGATGGAGAAATGGCCGATCAATTTTTACGTTATCCAGATTGGATTATTGAAATTATGTCTCCTGAACAATCTGTTACCTTAGGGATGGAAAAGATTATTTTCTGTTTACAACAAGGAACAGAATTAGGTTGGTTGATTGATCCTTTAGCAAAGTCAGTCACCGTTTTTCAAACAGGATTACCGAAAGTACATATTGCAACTGAAGGAAATAATGAGCCTTTAGCAGTGATTAAAGGTTTAGAACGTTGGTCAATATCAGCAGCGGATATTTTTGCTTGGCTAAAGGTTTAATTTGTTCTGTCAGCATCGTTTGGTTTATCAGTTTATTCCAGAAGAGTAAAGTTGTCAAAGTTATAGGGATATGGACTCATTTTTTAATTATTTTATACTGGTAGCATTAATGATTGATTTGGATTGTAAAAATTAGGAACATGAAAAGCTTATGTTATAAGACTTTTGCCTTCCGCAAAGCGGTATAAATACCCTCAAGATAACATAAAAATACGATATAAATTCCCCCACTCAATTGACTGAATCAAGGGGCATTTATGGTATTTTAGAAACAATTTAGCCTACTTTTCTGGTTTCTTTTTCGGTGGATTTGGATGGTTTTAGTTTACGCTTCAGGGTTGAAGCTGCGCCGAGTGTACTAAGTAATAGGAGTCTTAAAGTTCAAGTTTTCCAGAAAGAAAATTAAACTAATTAAACATTCATATTAGGGTTTTATGTTAAATCTAATGTGTATCGCATCGCTTCTTCCAATTGCTGTAAATAACTAGAAGAAAGTGTCCCCAACTGTCTCTGAAGTCGTTGTCTATCAATAACAACAATTTGATAACATAAGGCTACTGATTCCTGATTTAAACCTCCTTGTCCTGCGGGAATAACCATTGTTCCGGGGATTTGTGCGCGACGTAAATTACTGGTTAATGGAATTACAACAACAGTGCTAGTGAAGCGATCAATATTGTTATATTCGACAATAATAACAGGTCGAATACCAGCTTGTTCTGAACCACGACTCGGATTCAAATCAGCTAGATAAATATCGCCTCGCATTTATTCCTTATCCTCTTGTTCAAGGTGAGATAAATAATCGGGTAAAATACTTTCTGAAAAGCTAATATCCTCTTGAGCAAATTCATTTTGTAACGACTGTGCTTCTGCATCTGAAATATTATCCCATTTCTGAAAACGTGAATTTCTTTGTAAGGATTTGACAAATTCAAGGACTTGTTGCTGTTTTTCTAGCGGTAAAGTCTTAATACTTTGCAAAATCTGGTCTTGAAGATTATTAATATGGGTGACAGACATTTTAGCTTTTACTATATTTACACCAGTCTAACTATTTTACCACAAAAAACGCTCTTGTTGTTAATTAGTTAGCAACAATTAAATAATAGACAATAAACAATACACAAAAAATACCCCCTCAACTGACTAAATGAAGGGGCATTTATGGTGTTTTTAGAAGCAATTTAGCCGACTTTTATGGCTTAAGTTTGCGCTTCAGGGTTGAAGCTGCGCCGAGAGTGCCGAGAGCGAGGAGGAAAGTTATAATTTGAGGAACACTATTAGATATGTAGATATGATTAGATAAGGTACAATGAAAGATGTAGATGCACCTACTTAAGCCATGAAACAAGTTCTCAAAAATATTGAGGTATCGGAGATTCCCACACTAATCGATACATGGATAGATATTCCTGTAAATTAATCGATAGTAAAAAATGTGGGATATCCCGAACGATCAGCACGTATGGAATAATATGTATTGGCTGGAACACCATGTAAAGGTGGTATGGCTAAATAACAACGCCGGAAAGTTTTATCCAACATAGTTTTTTGCATACATCTTTTTACCGATTTCACGGGGATCAGGCAACTAATACTACTAAAAGTCGCACCAGGAATACCTGGCACTATCGAAAATCTGTCATGATCATTTATACACTTATATACTTGACCAGATTGAGCTATTAAAAAGTCTTTGTTTTCACTTAAGTTAAATGTTTTAGCTTGTCGAGACACAGTTAGTCCCAATAAAGTTAATACAGCCGTTATGTATATTACACTTGTTTTCATTAATGTATCTCCTCAAAAGTGCGATCGCCTTCTCGCAGCTAGGTGAAGCAACAACCCAACCCAAGACACAAGGCAGATAGTAGAACAATACACATTCCCCCCCCCACAACTGTATTAAAAGTTACAGTTTAATAAATCTTTATATTCCTTTCTTAATCCCGATAAAGAAACCGCAGAACCAAGTCGGTTGTGAACAGCCCACCGTTTTTACCATTTTTGGTTAGTATCTGGATGTGGTATTATTTGAGGTGTGTTTGGATTATCTGATACGATCAAGGTCTATGACAACTTACTATGAAATCCTCCGCCAAATAGAGAATCTTCCCCTTACGGATAAGTTGCGACTTTTAGAGGATTTAAAAACTATCATCAAGCCGACCCTAGCGCCAAAAGATGACGATGAGATCATTCCAGCCGAAGAACTTGCTGAAAGCCAAGCAGCATGGCAAGATTATTTATCCGGTCGAGATACTGGAATCACTTCAACAGAATTAAAATACAAACTATTTGGAGATAAACTTGGCTGATTATATTCTACTTAGACAAGCAGAACGCTACTTAGAAAGAATGCCAAAAAATGACCAAATTCGTATTCTTGAAGCTTTGGATACTTTGATTTCGGATTCTACAAAATTAGATATTAAACCCCTTTACGGAAGATGTGTGATAATTTTTGCTTATGTAAGGTTAAATGCTTACTGGGCAAGACTTTTAGGACTATTTTGAAAGAAGAAACTATCAGTATAGACCTCGTTTACACACAGAAACCAGAAGAGCCAGATTGCGAGTGGGTAAGTAAGTACCTAAGCAAAATTAATTACACATTTCGATAAAGCTTTTGCCTCTTGCCTATTGCCTCTTGCCTGTCTTCACTAGGAAATTTATTTTGCATGACTACTTATAGATTGTTGTTTTTTGAAGATAGAGATAACAATCTATAGGTCATTACAACTATTAAACCTCGCAGCGATGTCTATAAATAATACCAGAACTCTTTTCTAGACTGCTGTTTCTCCTTTCGCCATAAAACAGTGATTCACAGAGGAAGGAATTTCAGGCGTTTTCCACTGTTTTACTCCTTCTCAGGCGACCTATCACCTTCCGTGAGGGATTGTGGCGCGATATGTCGGATTTGCTGCCTAATTATTGGGAATTAATGAAATCTTGAGGATGAACGATGGTAATATTGGGAATAGGGATAAAGTCATCAGGATTAAAGGTTAATAAATGGGTAATGTTAGAAGCTTTCATGACAGCAAGAAGCCTAATATCATGAGTGCGTTTTCCTTTAATGTTGTAGATGGTGACTAATTGAAACCAAAGGGGAAAAATATCCGGCGTTTCTGCAATTAATGTAAAGTTATCTAATAAATCATTGACATAATTTGTAGCTTGTGCTGGAATCCAACCTAAACCATTAACATCAAGGGGTCGGGTTGCAACTACCCAAAATTCAATTAAAACTTGAGGAATAATAACACATTCATTAGCTGTTTCGACGATTTGAGTAATTACATTATTAGCAAGAGAATAAGTTGCTGAAGACGTATCAGCCGCCCGAAGCAAAATGTTAGTATCCAGTAAATATTGAGTCATTAGTCTTCATACATAGTATCACGGTGTAAAGCTTCATCAGGTAAATTCGCACTTGTTTTAGGAAGTTTAGCGATTACTTTCTGCCATTTTTGAGCTTTTTCCTGGGGAGTGAGACTATAATCTGGGGAAGGGAGGGAAATTCTTGAGGTGAGAGATTCGGTGAAGGATAACACTTCTTGTTGTTTTTCTAAGGGAAGTTTTCTTAGGTTTTTAATGATAACTTGTTCAATGTTCATTTGACTTAGACTAATAGGCAACCATATCAATCATATCTCATAATGACACAAGGTCGGGTTTTTTGCAGTTCGGAACCCCTAGTCGGATCGAGTTCCACTAGAACCACAGTAAATCTTTCTACCATAGATTTTCTGGCTCGAACTCGTTTTCCACTCCTAACCAATCCTGTAACTCTGCTTCGAGCGGTTCGTCATCAAACAATTCAGTCCACCCCTCTCTCACCTTCTTTTTAGCACTCAGAATAATTTTTGGCGTTGCTGAATTAAGCTATGAATCAGTAAGGAATAGGCACTTCTTGAAACTTCAGATAATGAATTAATAAACGAATAGAGTATCCTAACATTTCTGTAGACTTAGAATAGCAG
>NZ_SFBV01000184.1:0-10291 GCF_007095585.1 Microcystis sp. M_OC_Ca_00000000_C217Col | reverse complement strand
TTAAATATTAGTTATTGTGACTAACTCTTTTGGTTAGAGAAAGATAAAATTGAGAATCTTCAGTCAAATTTATTGACTCAAAATTAGCTATACTTAATTTAAATGAATCAACCCTACCCCACACCCCACTTCCCCATCACCTCATCCATGACACCAGATAGTTTTCGCGTCAGTTTTGCTCCCTTATCTTTGCCGGAAGTATATCAATTAGCCGACGATGGGGCTAATGGTGCTGTTGTACTAATGAGTGGCACTGTACGGGAGCAAACCGACGGTAAACCGGTTATTTGTCTTGATTATCAGGCCTACGAACCCATGGCGATCGAGGTTTTCCGGCAAATTGCCAGGCAAATTCGGCAAACCTGGCCCGATACCAATCGAGTTGTCATTCACCATCGCACCGGTAAGCTACAAATCGGGGAAATTAGCGTCTTAGTAGCGGTGGGTTGTCCCCATCGAGGGGAAGCTTTCGCAGCCTGTCGTTATGCTATTGATACTCTCAAGCATAATGCCCCCATCTGGAAAAAAGAATACTGGTCTGATGGTTCTAGTCAATGGGTTAGTATTGGCGCTTGTGAAACGGAGTGTTAGGTCTAATAACGTAAAATCAAGGCGATTTTTTGGTAATCGTTCAAGGAGTCCTCCTCGACTAAAGCTACACGTCCTCCCTTGGCCAATACCGCTTCGATAATTTCATCCACTGCATCATCGATTACCTCCGTACCACCGACGTTTTCCACCAGCACTAATTCACCGTTTTCGCTTAAAACTGCGGGTACATGGTAATTTTTCTCCACTAATAACAATTTTCCTCGACCTTCCTGCGCTAAACGCCACACTTCTCCCAGGGTAGAGATAACTTTTTGAGCGCTGACTGCCGCATCCAAAGCTTGCAGAGCTTCAGTTTTTTGAGTCTGACGCACTGACTGCATAATCGGCAATACCTGTGGAATTAATTCTGACAGTGAGGTTTTGTCAAAATTGCCAGTTAAAGTGCCAACAATTGCTGATGTGTACTCTGAAACTTCTTGAAAGAAGGAAATTTGACGAACCACTCCACCCACAATCAAAGGGGAAGAATCATCAATGTATTCACCCAGAGCATTATCTACCTGTTGGAAAAATCGTCGGATTCTATCGTCTAGATAACTGGTATCGGCATCAAAGGGCAGTGGTGCGGTGGCCCCCGGTCCGGTCATTTCTAAGGGAAAATTCTGATCGCGAATTTCTTCGAGAGTTTCTCCTGTAGCTGAGATTAAACGAGTAGAACCCTGACTTAGTAGTAACAGCCAATAGGGTTGTTCTCGATGTAATCCATAAACTAAATCCCGTGTAGCAAAGGTTTTATCGATGATAACTCTTGCCTGGACAGAAAAAGGCAGGTTATAAAGCTTGGCAATATCCGGGCCAATGTAGAGAGCTAATCCATCTAGAGTATAAGGATAATCTATTTCAGCCACTAGATTATCGAGGCGATCGAACAAAGGTTCGATTTCACGTTTAGAGAATTCTTCCGATAATCGGCGCTTTGCTTCATCGACCAAATTTTTAACGAGAATAGGGTCTTGTTTGTTATCCGGTGAGGTGCGATGGGTGGGTAAGAGAATGGAAAGGGCGGGTATTTGAGTTAGGGATTGTAGTTTCTTAAGTTCTTGACGAGTAATCATTGACTTTCCCTTGATTTATAGGGTTAAGGGGCTAAAAATACTGGCTTTATCAAGATTTTACGATTTATTCAGTATTCAAGCTAACATTTTAGGGAAAAAATGTAATTATATCTAGAAAATTAAGAATTTATACTGAATTGCTTTGGTAGAGATTGAGGGAATTTTTAACCAGAAAATAGGAATATTATTGATTTATTGATCGTCCACCATCAGGACAGAAAATATTAAGGATGGGCTTATTTACCCATCCTCGGAATAATTAGGCCGCTATGGCGGTTTTTTCCGCTATTAATGCCTCTTGGCGTTGGAATTCGGCTAATTGTGCCGTAATTTCATCCCGGACAATCTGACGGTATTCCAGGAAATGCTCGTTGTGGGCGCAGACAGTGATATAGTGTTCGGCATTGGCGGGATTATGGCGCAAAATACCGAATAAATTCTGCCAGAATTTCCAGCGAGTGGAACGTTTAAAGCCCTGTCGCCAGATAATTACCCCTAGGGCATAGAGATCGGCCCGGCGAGGCAGTTTAAAGGCAGGTTTAGCTTTAGGTGCGCCTAATTTCAGGAAACAGCGATAGGTGCGATCGAGAAATACCTCCGGATCGTACAATGTCCAGAAGGCTTCAATATATTCTGTGGCAATATCTTCGATCGGCCGGGTGGGAACGAAATTCATCAGGGTACTTTGGTTAATGTCCTGTTTCCCCGTTAATCGTAGTCGTCCTTCTTTTTCCAAGCGAGTCCATAGAGCAGTATTGGGTAAAGCTTGTAACATTCCAAATAGAGCCGTGGGAATGGCTGCTTCTTCGACAAAATTAATGATGCGATCGGCCGCTCCTTTTTTCTCGCCATCAAAACCGATGATAAATCCCGCCATAGGGCGCAATCCAGCTTTAATAATCTTTTCTACCGTCTCGGTTAAAGAACTACGGGTATTTTGGAATTTTTTGGTTAATTGTAAACTTTCTTCGTCGGGGGTTTCAATACCTAAAAAGACCGCATCAAAATAACAATCGACCATCATAGCCATTAATTCGGGATCGGCGGCTAAATCCACCGACGCTTCCGTGTTAAACCGGAAAGGATACTGGTGTTCTTCTTGCCAAACCTTTAATTCTTTGAGGAGTAATTTAACGTTGCGCTTGTTACCGATAAAATTATCATCCACCATGAACACGCCCCGGCGCCAACCTAATTCGTAGAGATAATCTAATTCTTTTAATAATTGTGCTGGGGTTTTGGTGCGGGGTTTACGACCGTAGAGAACGATAATATCGCAAAATTCGCACTGGAAGGGACAGCCCCGCGAAAACTGCACCGACATGGAATCATAAGCTTCAAAATCGAGCAGATCGTAGCGGGGGATCGGGGTAATTGTCACATCGGGTTTTTCTGTGGTGCGGAAAACACCCTTGGTTTCTCCTTTTGCCAATGCTTCCACAAACATCGGAATGGTGATTTCTCCCTCATCGAGAATCAGAAAATCGGCCTCAGCAACTTCGTGGGGGATAGAAGTGGGATAGGGACCACCCACGGCCACCAGTTTACCCCGTTGTTTGGCTTCGTGAATTTGCTCGATTAAATCTTGACGTTGCACAATCATGCCGGAAAGAATCACTATTTCGGCCCAGTCCCATTCTGCTTCTGTCACCGCCCGAATATTGCGATCGACCAGTTTAAATTCCCATTCCTGCGGTAAAATCGCCGCCACCGTCACCATACCCAGGGGGGGAAGTAAGACTTTGCGATCGACTAATTCCAGAATTTTGTTATAGGACCAGAAAGTCGGCGGAAAAACGGGATAAATCAGTAAGGCGCGCATATTCACTCCTCGCTCGACGGCGATCGATTCTTGACCTTTCGCTTGATTGTAATCTTTTTCGGTCAGGGATGGGAAAACGGTTATCTAGTCCTAGAACTGAGATCAGGCTTGATTTTTGGCCGCCATTGCCCACCCTTGACCCTACCCCCATAAAAGTTTATGGTTAACATCAATAAAATTTATGTAAAGAAATGTTGCATAGTCTGAAAAGTTATGTTACATTAAATATCAAGCACTTGACTCAAACGCATTTTTCTTATAGGAAGGCAATTCACCATGGATAAGCAAGAAAACAAACTCGGCTTCACCGCTTTCGCTGAAAACTGGAATGGTCGTTTAGCCATGCTCGGTTTCGTTATTGGCGTAGCTACGGAATACTTAACCCACAAAGGCATCCTTGCTCAATTGGGCTTGATGTAATTTCAGCCTCGATTGCTGTGCATCTACAATCGTCTTGAATAAATTATCAAAAAAGGGAGGAGCATCGCTCTTTCCCTTTTTTAGTTGCAGGTTGGGGATGGGGGAGTGGGGTGATAGGGAAGTGGGGTGTGGGGTGTGGGGTAGATGATGTACTGGAAAATCTCTCAAGTAACCTTGTTTGAGAACACTTGTCGGCAATTCCTGTCTATGGTTAATTAAGAAAAATAAACTGTAGCGAAATATACTGTTTTTTCGTGTTCTAATGGGGATAGATAGGGGGAAAAAAATCATGTCGAAATCACTCTTTACTGATGCCAGCAGTCGCCTAGAACGCGCCCTTAAGTATGTCTCCATTTCCGATGATGCGATCGAGCGGTTAAAATATCCCAAAGCTAGTCTCAGTATCTCCATACCCGTCCGTATGGACAACGGCACTTTAAGAATCTTCCAAGGCTACCGCGTCCGCTACGATGACACCCGCGGCCCCGGCAAAGGAGGGGTGCGCTATCATCCCAACGTCAGCATTGATGAGGTGCAGTCCCTGGCCTTTTGGATGACCTTTAAATGCGCCCTGCTGGATTTGCCCTTTGGTGGGGCTAAGGGCGGCATTACCCTCAATCCGAAAGAATTGTCAAAAGCCGAGTTAGAACGCCTTAGCCGGGGCTATATCGAGGGTATAGCCGACTTTATTGGTCCCGATGTCGATATTCTTGCCCCCGATGTCTATACCAACGAGATGATCATGGGTTGGATGATGGACCAGTACAGCATCATTCAGCGTAAAATTAGTCCGGCGGTGGTGACGGGGAAACCTTTAACCATGGGAGGCAGTCGTGGCCGCGATACGGCGACGGGAACAGGAGCTTTTCATGTTATTCATTCTCTTTTGCCGAAATTAGACAAAAAACCGGCTAATACTACCGTAGCCGTTCAGGGATTCGGTAACGCCGGGGCCGTAGTGGCGGATCTCCTCGCCAAAGCCGGTTATCAAGTGGTGGCGGTAAGTGATTCCCAGGGCGGCATTTATCGGGAAAAAGGCCTAGATATTGCCAGCATTCGTGAGTATAAACAGGAACATCGCGGAATTACTGCTATTTACTGTGAGGGTACTGTGTGTAATATCGTCGAACACGAAGCGATTAGTAATGAAGAATTGTTAGCCCTAGATGTGGATGTTTTGATTCCGGCTGCCCTAGAAAACCAAATTACCGCCGAAAATGCCGATCGCGTGCGGGCAAAATATATCTTTGAAGTGGCCAACGGTCCGACTACCTCAGAAGCCGATCGCATTTTAGACTCAAAAGGGATTCTCGTTTTCCCCGATATTCTGGTTAACGCCGGTGGGGTAACGGTGAGTTATTTTGAATGGGTGCAAAATCGCAGCGGTCTTTATTGGCAATTAAACGAGATCAATGAGCGCTTAAAAGAAAGAATGGTGACAGAAGCGGAAAAAGTCTGGTCTTTCGCCCAGGAGTTCGATATATCTCTGCGTAACGCCGCCTACGCCCAGGCCATTGCTCGTCTCGGTGAGGCCCTAGATGCCAAGGGAACCCGCGACTATTACCAAAATAAGACGGGAGCATAACGGAGTCAGGAGTCGGTCGTCAGTCGTCAGGAAATAAATAGGGTGATAGGGTTTTGGGGTAATAGGGTGATAAGACAGCTTCCCCACTTCCCCACTTCCCCACACCCTGTCCCCAGGAAAAACTTTTTGCCGCAAACCCTAAATATGGTCGAGCATGATGCCAGTTCAATTATCGTTGCCGTTGTATCATCAACTTTCTCAACCAGAGGTGATTGAATACTTGACCAGCGATGGGTCAACGGGCTTATCAGCAGAAGAAGTGGCCAGTCGCTACGAAAAATATGGCCCGAATGAACTGCGATTTAAGCCGGGGAAACCAGCTTGGTTGAGATTTTTGCAGCAATTTCATCAGCCGCTACTCTATATTCTCTTGCTTGCGGGTACTATTAAGGCATTTTTAGGGTCTTGGACGAATGCCTCGGTGATTTGGGGAGTTACCCTGATCAATGCCATTATTGGCTATGTGCAGGAAGCTAAGGCGGAAGGTGCGATCGCTTCCTTGGCCAAAGCCGTAACCACAGAAGCGACGGTGTTGCGAGAGGGACAAACCCTGCGGATTCCATCTCGGGATTTGGTGCCGGGAGATATCGTTTTATTGGTATCGGGGGATAAAGTACCAGCGGACTTGAGGCTGCTGAAAGTCCGCAATTTGCAGGTGGATGAGTCTGCCTTGACTGGGGAATCCTTGCCCGGGTCAAAAGCGATCGAACCCTTACCCGGGGATACGCCCCTAGCAGAAAGGACAAACATGGCCTACGCAGGGAGTTTCGTTACCTTTGGACAGGGCAAAGGGATTGTTGTCTCTACGGCCAATGCCACCGAAGTGGGGCAGATTTCCCAGTCGATGGAAAGCCGAGTCAGCCTTAGCACACCCCTGACCCGTAAATTTGCCCAATTTAGCCGCACCCTACTCTACACAATTTTGACCCTAGCAACCTTGACCTTTACCATCGGGTTAGGACGGGGGAAATCTTGGATCGATATGTTTGAAGCTGCCGTTGCCCTGGCAGTGAGTGCGATTCCAGAAGGGCTGCCGGCAGTGGTAACGATTACCTTGGCCATTGGAGTCAACCGCATGGCCCGTCGTCATGCGATTATTCGTAAACTGCCCGCAGTGGAAGCATTGGGGAGTGCGACCGTCATTTGTTCCGACAAAACCGGAACCCTAACGGAAAATCAAATGACTGTACAGTCCATTTATACCGAGGGGCAATATTACGCCGTTAGTGGTGGTGGCTATAGTCCCAAGGGCGAAATTAGTCTGATTACCGATGGCAACCCTGGCAGCCCATTTGCGGACGAATTGCCCCCGGCCCTAGGGGATTGTCTGGTAGCTGGTTTGCTTTGTAATGACTCCCAGCTAAAACAAACGGGAGAAGATTGGTCAGTGGTGGGGGATCCTACGGAAGGGGCGCTGATTGCGGCCGCTGCCAAAGCAGGTCTCAGTCAATTGGGGCTATTGTCTTTAACCCCACGATTAGATGCAATTCCCTTTGAATCTGAGTACCAATACATGGCAACCCTGCATGATGGCATACCTCGCCTGATCTATGTCAAGGGATCGGTTGAGTCGCTAATGCGTCGTTGTTCCCAGATGATCGATCGCTATGGTCAGATGACTGCGCTGAACGCCGAACAGATCGAGCAAGCGGTAGAAACGATGGCAGAGCAGGGTTTACGGGTGCTTGCCTTCGCCAAAAAAGCAGCGGCGACCCATCAGCATTCTATCGACCATGAGGATATCGAAACAGGCTTGGTGTTTCTAGGATTACAGGGCATGATTGACCCGCCTCGTCCAGAGGCGATCGCTGCCGTTCATGCCTGTCAAAGTGCTGGGATTCGCGTCAAGATGATTACTGGTGATCATCTTGTCACGGCGCGGGCGATCGCGGAACGGATGGGCATTAAAACGGCAGCACAAGTCTTAGCATTTGAGGGAAAACAATTAGCGCAAATGGATAATCATCAACTGGCCCAAGCGGTGGTCGATGGATCGGTATTTGCCAGGGTTGCCCCTACCCAAAAACTGCAACTGGTGGAAGTACTCCAGTCCCAAGGAGAAATCGTGGCGATGACGGGCGATGGTGTTAATGATGCGCCGGCTCTCAAGCAGGCCGATATCGGCATTGCCATGGGGAAAGGAGGAACGGAAGTCGCCAGGGAATCTGCTGATATGCTCCTCACTGATGATAACTTTGCCTCGATCAAGGCCGCTGTCGAAGAAGGACGCACCGTTTATCAAAATTTACGCAAGGCAATCTCCTTTCTCTTACCTGTCAATGGTGGCGAATCGATGACCATTCTGATCAGTACTTTACTGGCACGAGATTTACCCATCCTCTCCCTACAAGTACTCTGGTTGAACATGATCAACTCGGTCACGATGACTGTTCCCCTGGCCTTTGAAGCAAAATCCGACCGCATTATGCAGTCACCACCACGCAATCCCAATGAACCTTTGATCACCAAAAAACTATTGCGCCGAATTTTGGCTGTTTCATTGTTTAACTGGATTCTAATTTTTGGTATGTTTGAGTGGGCTAAATCGACCACAGGAGATATTGCCGTTGCCCGCACAATGGCAATTCAATCCCTTGTGGCAGCACGGGTTATCTATCTGCTCAGTATCAGCCAATTAGGGATGAGCCTAGTGGACTACCTGCGTCGTCAGTCAACGTCGATTACTAATGCACCGATCCTAATTTTGGGGATTGTGGCTGCTGTTGCCCTACAAATTTTGTTTAGTCAATGGGGGGTGATGAACAGTCTGTTTGCAACGGCGACCCTAACCGGTCATCAATGGCTAATCTGTTTGTTGCCGATGCCGCTCATGGTACTTTGGGCAATTTTTGCCAATGTTATCGATCCTCCTCATTGTCACGGGAAATAACTAGGGTTTGCGGCAAAAAGTTCTTCGTGGGGACAGGGTGTAGGGTGTAGGGTGTAGGGTTTTACCGATTTTCACCTGGTCAATTACCTAATTTTCAGGGAAAAAGTCCCGGAATTTTCCCCCCAATCACTCCAATGGTCGGCACTTTTTGAGGGAAAAAAAGTCTAAAAACCTTATCCAACAAGGTTGTTAGATTTATTCAGCCAGCCCTAACTAATCGTCAATTCTTGACCGCAACTACCAAGACTGGCGGTTTTTATTCCCCTAATTGCCAGGTTATCTCTTCACCCGCTCGTAACGGCACCAGTCCGGATTCGGGAAATGGCAATTCATCGGGAATGCGCCAAGGGGTTTTGTTTAATGTGATTTGTTCGGTATTTCGGGGGAGTTGATAAAAATCTGGACCGTGAAAGCTGGCAAACCCTTCCAGTTGCTCAATTGCATCGACACTCTCAAAAGCTTCTGCGTACAACTCTAGAGCGTGCAGGGCTGAATAACAACCCGCGCAGCCACAGGAACTTTCTTTGCTGTAGCGAGAATGGGGCGCACTATCGGTCCCTAGAAAAAACTTGGGGTTGCCCGATGTGGCCGCTTGCAAAAGCGCCAAACGATGATCCTCTCGTTTCAAAATCGGCAGGCAATAAAAATGGGGACGAATGCCACCGGTAAAGAGAATGTTTCGGCTAAATAATAAATGTTGGGGCGTAATTGTGGCGGCGACATTGTTGTTAGCAGATAGAACAAACTTGACCGCATCGGCAGTGGTAATGTGTTCAAAGACGACCCGCAGTTTCGGAAATCTTGTTATCAGTGGGATTAAGTGCTTCTCAATGAACACTTTTTCTCGATCGAACACATCAATATCACCATCGGTAACTTCTCCGTGCAGTAGTAGCGGCATATCTACCTGCTCCATCGCTGCCAAAACGCCATCGCACCTACGAAGGTCCGTCACCCCCAAGTCGGAATTAGTTGTCGCACCGGCTGGGTAGTATTTCACCGCTTTGACAAACTGGGAGGCTTTCGCCGCCATGATTTCTTCGGGACTGGTATTATCGGTGAGATATAGGGTCATCAGTGGCTCGAACTGTTGACCCTCTGGAACTGCTGCCAGAATGCGATCGCGATAGGAGGCAGCATCAGCCACCGAGCGCACTGGGGGCTTTAAATTCGGCATGATAATGGCACGGGCAAACTGACGCACCGTATGGGGGAGAACCGCTTTCATTGCCGCACCATCGCGGAGATGAAGGTGCCAGTCGTCGGGTCGAGTGATTGTGAGTCTTCGCATTGTTCAATCATACTACGGTTAGGGTTCCCAACTCACCCAACACAATAAGCTGCCCGCGTATTTAAATTGCTTGTTGAGATGAGGCAAGAGGCAACAGGCAAGGGGCAACACCTCCCCCTGCCCCTTGGGTCGTTTCATTCTCTCTTATATCATTCTCTCAAATCCTTATCTGGCAACGTTTTTAGGCGATTTCTCGGAAATACATAGCTGAAAATTTTTAAAAACGTCGTGCTTTAGACATCTCCAAAAATTATAACCCAGTCACAGCTTGCTTTTAGCCTGTGTACTAATTAATAAGTAGTTCGACGGCTGAAGCGTATATCTATCGTTGCTAATTCAATTTCACTGAAAAAATATGAGGCAATTAAAATAATTTTTATTCGGGTAGATTCCTTAACTAGAAAAACTTTTGGTCTTGAGATAATATTAGTCCGAGGTCTTTTGCTTACCTCATAAGCGATTAAAGGTAGCAAAAAAAGAATTAGATTCGGAGAATGAAGGCTCTTCGGGAATTGTTATGCAAATAATTAACTTAAAATAAAATTCGATGAGAGCGCCTACGCTCAAAAGTAGCTGAAATCCATACAGGGAAGGACTTAAGGCACAAACAGGTTAA
>NZ_SFBV01000183.1:0-4547 GCF_007095585.1 Microcystis sp. M_OC_Ca_00000000_C217Col | reverse complement strand
TAGTTTTTCTATTAAGCTCAACATATATTTAAAAAGTTGCCGGTCACTTCTCATTTTACCTGATATTGATCGCTTTTACTTTTGATATTCTGATGGGAGAATGAAACAGCCCTACCCTTAATCCCCCCTTAATAAGGGGGGCATCTGACAGTTTTTAACACCTAACTACTTAGTAAGAACGATGCTAAATCTATTTAACTCGCTTTTTGGGCGTTATAACGAGAATATCAAGGCCAATGTGGAAATTTACACTTGGGCAACTTGTCCCTACTGTATTCGTGCTAAATGGCTGCTGGGTTGGAAAGGGGTAAAATACACCGAATACAAGATTGATGGGGATGAAAGCGCTCGTCAAGCCATGGCGGAACGGTCTAACGGTAAACGCAGTGTACCACAGATTTTTATTAATAATGAACATATCGGTGGTTGTGATGATTTGTATGCTTTGGATGGTCAGAAAAAATTAGATAATTTACTGGCTAAATGTGGGACTATCTAAAGTCTATTGACGAAAAAGCCTATGAGAAACATCGGCAATGGATGCAGTTAGCTTTAAATTTAGCGGCAACTGCGGGGGATCGGGGTGATGTACCTGTGGGAGCAGTTATCGTGGATAAAGAGGGACATTTAATCGCTCAAGGGGCTAATTGCAAGGAAAAACACTATGATCCCACCGCTCACGCCGAAATTCTGGCGATTCGTGCCGCTAGTCAAGTGTTAGGCAATTGGCACTTAAATGATTGTACCCTCTACGTCACCCTCGAACCCTGTCCCATGTGTGCCGGGGCAATCATTCAGGCTAGATTAGGATTATTAGTGTACGGTGCTGACGATCCCAAAACAGGAGTTATCCGCACTGTGGCTAATTTTATAGATAGTCCTTTTTCTAACCATCGTTTACCGGTAATCGCGGGAATTTTAGCCAAGGAATCCGGGGAATTATTACAAACATGGTTTGAGAAAAAAAGATAAGAAAAATTTGAGTAATTATCGGGACGGTTGATAAATTTAGCTAAATTTATCAAATTATTGCCTTAGACATGACAAAAATAACCCATGATTAAAAGCTTTCGATGTAAAGATACAGAAAAGCTTTATAATAAGCAGTTTGTTAAAAAGTTTTCTGGGATTGAACGATTAGCGATCAAAAGATTGCGTATTTTAGAAAGTGCTAATACACTAGAAGCATTGGCAGGATTGCCGAGTAACCGCTTAGAACGTTTAAAAGGGGATAGAATCGGTCAATATAGTATTCGCATCAATGACCAGTATCGTATTTGTTTCTCATGGGATGATGCAGCTACTAATGTTGAAATTGTTGATTATCATTAAGGAGAATTCACGATGAATAATTGGAAAAGTCCTATCCACCCTGGTGAAATTTTGGCTGATGAATTAGAGGAAATTAATCTTAATGTTTCTCAGCTTGCCACAAGAGTTAATATCTCTGAGAATGAACTTGAGCAAATTCTCAAGGGACAAGGAAATATCACGGGAGATATTGCTTTAAAATTAGGGCGTTTTTTTAATACCGGGGCAGAAATTTGGATGAATTTACAAAAAGCCTATGAGTTAGATCTAGCGAGGGAAAAGTTAGGAAATACCCTCGAAGAAATTATTCCTTATCAATCCCTGTCTTCAGGATAAATTCTCTTGAATTCTATAATTATTCATTTGGCGGCATCTCACATTTGCAGAAATAGCGACAATCAGCAATTATCAGTCATCCTTAAACTGATACAAATGTATGAATAACCGCGTGTGGGAGTTAATCATACTATTAACAGTGGACTAGCTGATCACCACCAGTGGCATTAACCAGATCTTTTGCCAAAATGGAGTAAATATAGTAGCGGGGGGATGGTCAATGACAGCACGGGAAGTATTAGAGTTAATTCAACAGGCAAAGGACGAAAGAGCGGGGAAGTTAGATCTGTCCGACAGAAACTTAACAGAAATTCCCCCCGAAATCCCTCAACTCACCTCCCTGCAATCCCTCGACCTCATTAGTAACCAAATCAGGGAGATTCCAGAAGCGCTCGCTCGACTTACCTCCCTGCTGGTCCTCTTTTAGTTTGCTCTGGACGGGTAAAATCAATGAAACGACCTTCAATCAGTTTTTAGAGGGTTTTTGGCGATCTATCACGATTTTTAAAGGACAAGAACCAGAAACCAACAACGATGACACCCCCCAAGAAACCCCCCATCGGAGCAGTAAAGATTTGCTTACCACAGAAAAGTAACTTAGGCAAAAAACTTTACAAATATTTAATATTGTCTCTCTTTTTGTCAAATAAGGACATGAAATTCCTTATTTGTTAAATCCAGTCGATGGTGAAATTAGAAGAATGTTCAAACGCCACAAACTCTTAAGTGATATTGCACTCAAAATGAATCAAACATCTGACTCTATTTATCAAGAAGAATGGGATGAACGCGCATTTCGTCCACAGCAAGTGTAGAATTATGTTATTCTAAATGCTTAATTGGTTGGTGAGTTAATTTTTTTAACTTCTCAGCCACTTCAACCCGATGACAACGATGATAATCCATTTCTGCACATAATAGCAAAACTGTTTTTGACTGAGCTTTTTTAGCAATATCTTGTAAAACTTGATCAACTTTTTCCGGTTCAGGGGAAACCCAATGACTTGTCCCTGAAATATTTCCTAAAGTTTTTTCTGACAAATACTCTATTCCTTGTTGATGACACAATTTTTCAAGTTGATCACCATACCATTTGCGACTCCATGCGCGGGGTTTTTCGCGAACATCGATCAGAAAATCAACCTCAAATTCGTTAATATATGCTAAAAGACTATCATAGCTTGAACGATTGCCGTAGCCAAAGGTTAAAATCAATGATTGCTTTGTAGGTGGATTTTTCATGATTCTAAAATAACTCCATTTGATTGAACTTTACTAGGGGAGGATAAAACAAACCAATAATCATAAAAGACTTAGCATGATTTTTGAGATTTCCCACAATAAAATATAAATCTTTACTTTCAAGAAAATCATCTTCTAGTTTTTGTCTAACTTTTTCTAAGGCATACTGTTCAGCTTCTAGTCCTGACAATTGAGATCGATCACGGCACTTGCGATAAAGTTCCATAATTTCCCAATCACTAATTGAGTATTTATGCGGTACATTATCTTCATCCGTGAATTGATAAAAAAATTTATAAGGAATTTTTTCTAAGTCTATATTAGGCTCAAACAAATCTAGTTGATTGAGGACAGTCTGTTGTTTTTGATTCCATTCTCTAGAAGTTTTCTTAGAAAAAAATCTTTCAATTGACTTGGGTTTAATAATCCCTAGAGATTTTCCCTGTGCTTGAATATCGGCGATAGACCTAAATTGTAAAGATAGAACTATAGATTTTCTTTCTTGCCAATTATTAGTTGTATCTATTTTTCTAATAATTACCAAGAAATTGTCATCAATTTTAAAGCTTTCTGGACGGTAATCTTGATCATTTCTTTTAATTTTAGCACTAACAATTGCCCATCGATGGTAACGTTTATCAAAATCTAAATAACGATATCTGATGGGATAAATTCTAATCCACTGTAGCGGATTTTCCTCTTCACTTAACAATATTCCTGCCGTACAGACTGTCTCTTGATATTTAGTGCTAATAGATGGATAAGTTTTAGTGGCAATTAAAATTTTTCTAGTTTCCATAATATTTAGCCTGAATTATGACCTTTGACAAGCCGAAAGCTTGTATTTTCTTTAAAAACCCTTGTTTTGAAAATATATTTTATCCTGAAAAAATCGAAAATAGAAATTTTGTGATCAAAGTTTGAATGAATATTAACAAAAAACCTTTATACTTGTCAATACAATTTTCGGAGTATTTTTGATTGAAACCTACGGAGGCAATTCTCCCGTGATTATCGTGGGTAATTGTGCCGATGAAAATCCCCCGCAAGTTAAGATCCGCACCCTCCGGAAAAAATATCCCCAAATCACCAAGCTAATCGCCACTTCCTGTAAAACCGGTGCGGGAATCGAGCAACTTGTGCAGGAAATCGCCTCTCAAATCGATGTTATTCCCCATATCAAAGATTTATTGCCTAATAGTTGGTTTGAGATCAAAACTCAACTAGAAGCAATGCAAAAGAGTTATGACTTTATTTCCTACGAAAAGTATCAGGAAATGTGTCAGACAGCCGAGATTAGAGAGGCCAGCGATCAAAAAAGTTTAGTGCAGTTTCTCCACGATCTCGGTATTGTCCTCAACTACCAAGATGATCCGCGACTGAATGAAACCAATGTCCTGAACCCAGAATGGGTAACTGACGGTGTTTATGATATTCTCAATAATCACGATTTGATGGTGCGAAAAAAGGGTATTCTCTCACTGCCAGATCTGCACAATATTCTCAAACAACCCCACCGTTATCCCGAAAATAAACGCCGATTTTTGATGGATTTGATGGGAAAATTTGAACTCTGTTTTCCCCTTGATGGTTACAGTCCCGATCGCTATCTAATCACCGATCTTCTACCCATCGATGAACCGGATGTGGATATCTAC
>NZ_SFBV01000182.1:0-9660 GCF_007095585.1 Microcystis sp. M_OC_Ca_00000000_C217Col | reverse complement strand
TCTCGCAAAGCTCGTCAGGATTATTATGGCAAAATTACCTTTTCTTTTATTCAGGAGTTTGAGGCTTTCACATAACAGTACTTGTCTTTGTATTGAAAAATGTGTCCGTCAGTCAGGTTGTCACAACTTTACCATTTCATCATCGTGACCCGTTTGATCGATTATTAATTGCTCAAGCGATGGTAGAAAAAATGTCGATTATTAGCGCAGATGAAATATTCGATAGCTACGGAATAAGTAGAATATGGTAGGGTTTTTGTTGCTGTATTTCAAGATGGTTTCCTCTTCGGAGATGGCGATTATATAGTCATTTCAGATAAGTCTGATACACTCTAGACCGGTGAACCCCTTATGAACTCTGGCATTGATATTCTCAATCTTAATTGAAATGACTATAATTCCCACCAGAATTGCTCAAAGTTCTGCCGTAGTTCTGTCCGGTGGCAATCATTGATTTTAACCCGATAATTTAGTCAACAATTCCAAGAGTTTTTGACTATTAGGAGTCAAGAGAGTTCGACGATAGGCATCGGCGGCCTTTTTAATCGCTTCCGCTTGGGTGGGATAGGGATGAATAACAGTAGAGAGTTTACTCAGTCCGATTTTAGCAACCATAGCGGTGGTAATTTCGGAAATCATCTCACCGGCGTGGGAGGCGACGATAGTGGCTCCTAAAATTTGGTCGGAACCTTGTTTGTGAATAATTTTTAAAAAACCGTCCGTTTCGCCATCAGTGATAGATCGATCGACTATACTCAAAGGAATTTTAATAGTATTAGTGACCAATCCCCGGGTCTGTGCTTGGGTTTCATCCATACCCACCCGGGCGATTTCTGGGTCAGTATAAGTGACCCAAGGCATAACTAAATTACTGAGCTTATCGCGTCCGAAACCGAAGGGAGAAAAGAGAGTATTTTTAATCACAATACGGGCGGCTGCATCGGCAGCATGGGTAAATTTCCAATCCATACAGATATCACCGGCCGCATAAATTTTCGGGTTAGTAGTTTGCAGATAATCATTAACTTTGACTCCCCGACGATTATCGTATTCTACGGCCACCGCTTCTAAATTTAATCCTGACAGATTTGGCTCCCGGCCGGCAGCGACTAAAATCTCATCAACGGTGATAGTTGCTCCTTGACCGTTGCTAGTATATTCAATGGTTTTACCCCGCTCATTTTTTGTCACCCGTTCAATTTGGCAAGAGAGAATTAATTGCATTCCTTCCCGCAGGAAAGTATTCTCAATAATTTCGGCTGCTTCTTGGTCTTCTTTATTCAAAAGATGGGAATGATTATGAAATAAAATCACCTGTGCGCCTAACCTTTGAAAAGCTTGGGCTAATTCACAACCAATCGGCCCGCCACCGATAACAGCTAATCGGGGAGGTAATTCTGTTAGGGAAAAAATTGTTTCATTGGTATAAAATCCCGCCGCTTGTAGTCCGGGGATATCGGGATGAAAGGCCCTAGCACCAGTGGCAATAACGGCTTTTTTATAAGTGAGGGTTTTTCCCGCGACTGCCACGGCATTTTGTCCTAAAAAACGAGCGCTACCCAAGAAGACATCGATACCTAGTTTTTGGAAACGTTGCACCGAATCATGAGGGCTAATATCGGCGCGAATTTGCCGCATTCTGGTCATTACTCTGGCGAAATCTACCCTAGTATCCCCAATATTAATTCCTAATTTTTTGGCTTTCTCAATTTCCCCGATAATTCTAGAGGAACGAATCAGACATTTAGAAGGAATACAACCGAAATTGAGGCAATCTCCCCCCATGAGATGTTTTTCCACTAAAGCCACTTTTAAACCTATATCTAAACCCGCAGCCCCCGCCGCTACGACTAAACCCGCAGTACCCGCACCAATGACGACTAAATCATAACAATCTTGGGGTTGTGGATTGAGCCAATCGGCAGGATGAACATAATTAACTAATTTTTGATTATGTTCGTCCATGGGGAGAATATTAACTTCACTGGAGCTATTTTCAAACATATTAGACCTCTTGTAAAAATCAAAAATTGTTGTTAGGGTTAGGAGTCAGTAGCCAGTAGTCAGGATTCAGGATTCAGAATTCAGGATTCAGGAGGCAGGAGTTGAGAGTTGGGGTTTTAGGGAGTTGGGGTTTTAGGGTTTTAGGGTTTTGGGGTTTTAGTTCAATTTCCCCACTTCCCACACCCCACACCCCACTTCCCCAACCCCTGACTGATAAATGATTACTATTCACTGATAACTGATGCCAGGGCCTGACGGGCAATTTTTGTGACGTAGAGGGTGAGAGCAACGGTAGCGATAAAACCGATCAGGCGAATAGTCCATTGTAAAGCTGGGTTAGTGGCTGGTGTTGAGGTGCCGATAGTGGCAAGACTGCCCGCTAAAGAGCCAATATAGACATACATTATCGTCCCCGGAATCATGCCTGCGGAACCTAGTAGATAGTCTTTCAGGGAAACCCCGGTGACACCATAGGCATAATTGAGCAGATTAAAAGGAAATATGGGAGATAACCGGGTTAAAAGCACTATTTTTAGGCCTTCTTTCCCCACAGCTTCATCGATAGCTTGAAATTTATTATTACCTTGAATTTTTTCCGCCACCCAACCCCTAGCCAAATAACGTCCCACCAGAAAAGCGGCAGCGGAGCCGATAGTTGCCCCGATAAAGACGTAAAAAGAGCCTAAAACCAGGCCAAAAACCACACCAGCCCCGAAAGTCAGGATTGAACCGGGAAAAAAGGCCACAGTAGCTAGAATATAGATAATTATAAACGCGATCGCTCCCACAGACCCCAAACTATCCACCCAAGTTAAGGCATTGAAAAGAATAGTTTGAGGATTAAAACCGGTGGAGGCACTGGATTCGAGGGCAAAAGCGGGGGGAGTAGTCAGGAGAAAAGTGCCGCTAAAGGCGATTAGCAGCGGCAAATAACGGCAAATAACCAGCTTTTTCCAGTTGCTGGACTGGGAAATAATCATCACAAGTCCCTAAAAAGAGAATAAAAGAGAGATTAAACTATAAAAGCGAATTAAATAGAACTAGGGGCTATTCTACCGTAGTTATCATTGTTTAGACCAGAAAGCCAATCCTGAAAATTCCCAGAAAATCCCCCTCTCTGGGAGAAGATAGGACGAGCAACAGCCCGGTAATTTTTGCTGTTTACTTGATAAGCTGAGAGGTATCTTAACTGCCTATCCTTAGATTAGCTAAATCTCCCCTAATCCCTTTACTTTTGCCTCTTGCCCCTTGCAAGAGTGCCTCTTGCCTCATCTCAATAAGCAATTTAAATGCGCGGGCAGCTTATTACACCTTGCCGTCTCTGGGGAAAAAATGTCACAATTAGAAATAATTAGCATTCGATATAGCAATTAATCTATGAAAATCATCCCCAAGGTCAAGGCCCCTACCTTCCTGCAAATGGCACAATGGATCATTAATCCTGTAGCTTTTATGGAAAATGCCGCCCGCAAGCATGGCGATATTTTTAGCACAAAAGTGGGTTTAACTGTAGATAATTTTATCTTTGTCAGTAGTCCTGCGGCCCTACAACAGGTTTTAACTAATGACCGTAAAAAATTTTCGGCACCGGGGGAAGCCAATCGGATTATTGCCCCGATTATTGGTGATTATTCCGTCGTCATGTTAGACGGAGACATCCACAAAAAACGCCGTCAGCTTTTATTGCCACCTTTTCACGGGGAAAGAATGCGTTTCTACGGCGATTTAATCCGCGATATTACCCTAAGAGTAATGGCAGAATTGCCCGAAAATCAACCTTTTAAGGCCCGTTCAGCGACCACAGCAATCGCTTTACAAGTAATTATGGAGGCAGTTTTTGGAATTAGTCAAGGGGAACGTTATCAAACCCTGAAAAAAATTCTGGCTGAAATGCTCGATATATTTAACTCTCCGGTGATGGCTTCTTTGCTATTTTTCCCAATTTTGCGGGCTGATTTGGGTGCTTGGAGTCCCTGGGGAAAATACCAGCGTTCCCAAGAAAAAATTGATGATATTATCTATACAGAAATTGCCGAAAGAAAAGCTAATCCTAACCCCAATCGCACCGATATTTTATCACTACTGATGTCCGCCCAGGATGAAGAAGGCAACCCAATGAGCGATAAGGAATTGCGCGATGAATTAATGACCTTATTATTCGCAGGTCATGAAACCACAGCCACCGCTATGTCTTGGGCGCTCTACTGGACTCATCGCTATCCAGAAATTCAAGCAAAAATTCTGCAAGAAATAGCCACTTTAGGAGATAATCCTAACCCCATTGACATAACTCGATTACCCTATCTTTCGGCGGTTTGTTCGGAAACTTTACGCATTCATCCCGTGGCAATGTTAACTTTTCCGCGAGCAGTGGAAGAACCAGTAGAATTAGATGGTTATCCTTTAGAAAAAGGGACAATTCTTATGGGTTGTATTTATCTAGCTCACCACCGCGAGCAAACTTTCCCCGATTCCCATACTTTTAAACCGGAACGCTTTTTAGAAAAACAATTCACCCCCTACGAATATATGCCTTTTGGTGGTGGAGCGCGTCGTTGTATCGGGGAAGTTTTAGCTATCTACGAGATGAAAATCGCTATCGCCACAATTTTGGCTAATTATCAGTTAACTCTAGTTAATAATACCCCCGAAAAACCCAGTCGTCGCGGTGTCACCCTTGCTCCCTCGCGAGGAGTTCCCATGGTCTTAAAAGGACGACGGGAACCTCTGGTTACTGCCCGGATGCTCGCCGAAATTTCTTAAAAAAACTGACAAACTATTGTACAATCAGAGTTGTGGTATCCCATATCATAACTCTGTTTTTTTGTCAATAAAATTGGGGATAATTATGGTCTTAATTCGTTTAGCTAAATCTTGGCAAATTTCCGAAAATGAAGTTACTTCCGAAAGTGTTTATTTTAACCGTCGTCGCTTTTTACAGGGGTTAATCGGGACAGGAATTGCGGGGAGTTCCCTATTATTAACTGCTTGTGGTAAATCCTCCTCCTCGGAAGCTTTAGAAAAAAGTTTGCAATTACCTAAAATTGCAGGGTTCAGCAAAAATCCGCAGTTTTTAACGGTAAATCGCCCCATAGTTGCCGAAACTGTAGCTGGGAAATATAACAATTTTTATGAGTTCGGAGGGGGGAAAAATATCTGGTTAAAAGCGCAGAAATTACCGACGAATCCCTGGACGGTAGAAGTGGGAGGATTGGTAAAAAATCCCCAAACCTACGATATAGATACTATTAAAAAAACCTTTCCTCTCGAAGAAAGAATCTATCGTTTTCGTTGTGTAGAAGCTTGGTCAATGGTGTTACCTTGGCTAGGTTTTCCCATGAGTGCTTTAATCGCGGCAGTGGAACCAAAACCCGAAGCAAAATTCGTCCGTTTCACCTCCTTTTATGATCCCGAAATTACCCAGGGGCCAGGATTACATTTAGGAGCCTTACCCTGGCCCTATGCAGAAGGTTTAAGAATTGAAGAAATGGCCAATGAATTAGCTTTCTTTGCCGTGGGAATTTTCGGTCATGATTTACCCAAACAACACGGCGCACCCTTGCGAATGGTTATTCCTTGGAAATACGGTTTTAAAGGAGCAAAATCAATAGTAAAAATTGAATTTACCGCCAAACAACCCGCCACCTACTGGAACACAATTGACGCTCATGAATACGATTTTGAGGCTAATGTAAACCCCAGTAAACCCCATCCCCGTTGGTCGCAAGCAACGGAGAAATTTATCGGCAGTAGAAGTGATTTATCTTGGGAAATTATCGAAACTCTGCCCTATAATGGCTACGGTGAATATGTGGCTAGTTTATATAGTTAAGTTTGATAATTATCCCCATTTATTCAGTTTAACTAAGTATCTATGGACAATAAAACTCTGTACGAAGAAGACTTTTATCTCTGGATTAGAACTACTATTAATCAACTGCAAGCCAGACAGTTTGAACGGGTAGATTTAGAGAATTTACTGGAGGAATTAGCAAGTATGGGAAGGAGTGAAAAACGCAAAATCGAAAATCTTTTGATTCAATTGCTGGTACATTTGCTGAAACTAACCTACTGGACAGGAGAAAAAGCTAGAAATGAGGGTCACTGGAAAGGGGAAATTAGAAACTTTCGCCGACAAATAATCAAAGAAGTTAAAGATAGCCCTAGTCTCAAACCCTATCTTTTGGAAATCTTTGAGGAATGCTATCAATTTGCTAGAAAAGATGCTAGTGATCGCTCTCAATTACCCCTCGATACTTTCCCCGCTATTCCCCTTGGTTCCCTTGAACAAATTCTCGATGAAGATTGGTTTCCCACTAATAACCATGAGTAATATATAGAGGTCAATTATGGATAATAAAACCCTGTACGAACAAGACTTTTATCTCTGGATTAGAACTACTATTAATCAACTGCAAGCGAGACAGTTTGAGCGGGTAGATTTAGAGAATTTACTGGAGGAATTAGCAAGTATGGGAAGGAGTGAAAAGCGCAAAATCGAAAATCTTTTGATTCAATTACTGGTACATTTGCTGAAACTAACTTACTGGACAGGAGAAAGAGCAAGAAATGAGGGTCACTGGAAAGGGGAAATTATCAACTTTCGCCGACAAATAATCGAAGAAATTAAAGATAGCCCTAGTTTGAAACCCTATATTCTGGAAATCTTTGAGGAATGCTATCAATTTGCTAGAAAAGAGGCTCAAGTTAGAACTCAATTACCTCTTGATACTTTCCCCCCTATTCCCATTGGTTCCCTTGAACAAATTCTCGATCAAGATTGGTTTCCCACTAATAACCACGAGTAATATATAGAGGTAAATTATGGATAATAAAACCATGTACGAAGAAGACTTTTATCTCTGGATTAGAACTACTATTAATCAACTGCAAGCGAGACAGTTTGAGCGGGTAGATTTAGAGAATTTACTAGAGGAATTAGCAAGTATGGGAAGGAGTGAAAAGCGCACAATTAAAAGTCTGTTAACCCGATTATTAGAACATTTACTTAAGCTCAAATATTGGGCGGCAGAAAGAGAGAGAAACGAAGGTCACTGGAAGGGAGAGATTAGAACTTTTCGTCTCGATATATTAGATGAACTTAAAGATAGTCCTAGTCTGAAACCTTATCTTTTGGAAATTTTTGATGAATGTTATCTTTCAGCCCGAAAAAATGCCAGTGACCGCTCTCAATTACCCCTCGATACTTTCCCCGTTATTCCCATTGGTTCCCTTGAACAAATTCTCGATGAAGATTGGTTTCCTGCGGGCGATAATCTGGAAATATAGCCATCAGTTAGACTGCTCCATACTGCTCTAACAAAAAACAACTATCTCCCGATAGCGATCGCTAAAGGTCGAATAATTATAAATTTTTTTCAAGGGGTGCGGTCAGATCGAAGAATCATTGCTAGAATGAGCCTAATTGTCAGAAATTTAGTTAAACAAGGTTTTTGGCAATATGCTAATCTGGCTAACACGCTTTTGGGTGTGATATAGGGAAAAGTTCTGGCAATCGCGCCTAAATAGAGTGTTATACAGAAAGTTTCCGCATAATATGTAGTTAGGCAGATGCAATCCAATGTGTATCTTTTCTCACGACGTTCAACAGGTGTCCAACACGAAGATCTACGCTCGCCTGAATGGCGACCGTCAGCACTTAGTGTATGAGATGCGCCTAACGTCGGAATCCGACGTGGCGATGATCCTCCCGTTGCCAACTCAATTGCCGAGTACGGACCAAGTAAGTTTCGTAAACCTTTCTGGTTACGACGGCTTTTTTCGCGACATGGATCGATGCTTCCCGCAGCCGCTGGAAATGCGTAGCAAAGGCGTCGCTGTCGCGAGAGCGAGTCCTAGAAATCTCATGGTTCATCGAGTTGGCGCGTTTGACGCTTCGTTCGTACCCGCACTCGCGGATTTTCACAGACTTGATCTTCGATTTCGCCTTCCAGAGGATGTTTGGAAACAGCTGCCGCTTTACAGTGACTTTGGTTTTGCCGTCTTTCAGCTTCGATCTGGAGACATGCGGATCCATCCCATGGCATTGTCGTTTAGGACGCGGAATTCAACGGCCCTTTTCTTCCCGACTGCCCACGTCCATGATGGAAGCGTTCATCCCGTGGCGCAATTCGATCACTCCCTTTACGCACAGGCGGAGCGTCCCAATAACGTCGGAATCCGACGTGGCGATGATCCTCCCGTTGCCAACTCAATTGCCGAGTACGGACCAAGTAAGTTTCGTAAACCTTTCTGGTTACGACGGCTTTTTTCACGACATGGATCGATTTCTGAATGGGTGCACGGGTCAGTCCTGCCTTGCGACGTTATGAACTTCGGCAACTCTATCATGTCAGATAAGACGAAGGGTCTCGTTGATCCACTGACGCCTGTTGCCCGCTGCAAGTTGGCTGGCCCATTGCCAAACCGGGATACCTGGCTACCTGTGTAACCGCTGGCTAACCAACCGATCGTTGCAGCTGCCGATGCCGCGAGCGTCACTTTGCTCCTAGACATGGCAGTGCGATGCCGAAGGCACTGCGTAGCAGTACGCAATCGCCGTAGGGTGCGTTCCCTAATGTGGCTCCTACTGCTCCAGCGATCGATTTTGGGGAACGCACCATGCACATTAATTGAAGCTGTGGTCTAAATTTGATCGCCGATCTTGTAGTACGGGGCCTGGTGATACTGAATTGCCAGATATTGGAGTTCACTACTGGCTAGATGCAGGAACGAGGCTGAAATACATTTTGAAAGTCTGGGTTGAGGATTAAAGAGCTTGCGAATTAGTAGTCAGGGTGGGCGTTTGCTCACCTTGCTTTTTCATGCGGTAATATGGAATGAGATGGTGAAAGACTGAGACTATAGCTATGACGCTCGCATCTAATGGAAAAACTGATATCATTCGTACAGAGCGAGGACTGACAATCGCAGGAACCCGCATCACCCTCTATGATGTAATGGATTATGTGACTGCTCAATATCCACCTAAGTTCATTCAGGGATTATTTGATCTGACGGAAGAGCAAATTAACGCTGCCCTGGCTTATATTGAGGCTCATCGTGCGGATGTGGAAGCTGAGTACCAGCAAGTTCTCAAAGAAGCTGAAGAACTCCGACAATATTATGAAGAGCAAAATCGTGAGCGAGTTGCCCGTATTGCTGCGCAACCACCTAAGCCAGGCTCCGAGGCTGCTTGGGAAAAGCTTCGAGTGGCTAAGGCAAAGCGTGAGTCGAAAGTATGATTTTTTTGATTGATCACAATCTCAAAGGTCATGCCTTGGTTTTCTTTGGTGCGATCGCAACTCAGGGCTGGCTTGATATCGTCCCGATGCAGTTCGTCACCTTTGCAGAGATGGATTTGTCGATCAACAGTGATGACAGGACGGTTTGGCGACTTGCTCAAGAGAATCAGATGATTTTGCTTACCGCTAATCACAGTATGGAAGGGAAAGATTCCCTAGAGCAGGTCCTGCGTGAAGAAAATACCTCAGAGTCATTGCCTGTGATCACCGTTAGCAATGCTGATCGGCTTTTGATTGACATCCTCGCCGCCCTAAAAGTGCGGCGATTCCTAAACCTCACGATTTAAGTTTCTGCTTCCACCACCGTCGCATACCACAGTTAAAAAACCATGTACTGTCTTACACAGAGTCC